>JBFXII010000178.1:0-6584 GCA_050176095.1 Desulfomonilaceae bacterium | reverse complement strand
TGACCTGAAATGCGTGAACTGAGACACCTCTCAGGTTTGCTTCACTTACGATGTCTGTAAGATAGAATTCTCCTTGTGCGTTGTTAGGTTTTATGAGTGACAAAAGATCAAAAAGAATTTTTGAATCAACTAAATAAACGCCCGCATTGATCTCACGGACTCTCCTGTTATTCTCGTCGGCGTCTCTCTCTTCAATTATATTTGCAACCAATCCCTCATCAGATCTGATTATTCGTCCATACCCATAGGGATCTTCAACAACTGCGGTCATCACTGTTAGTGCGCTCCCGATGTTGGCGTGAAAGTCCATCATTGCTTTGAGAGTTGAGCTTTTCACAAGAGGAATGTCTCCGCATAATATTAAGACTTGACCTTCATATCCATAAAATGAGGCCTGGGCTGATTGGACTGCGTGTCCGGTGCCCAACTGAGGTTCTTGAAGCTCGAAGCTCAAGTTTTGGTCTTTTAGTATTTCCCTGACCCTTTCATTCTGATGCCCAACCACAACGCAAATCTTTCCTACTCCGGCATTTCTTGCAGACTCCAAAACATAGGAAATCATTGGTCTGCCAGCGATTTCATGCAATACCTTGCACAGGTTGGACTTCATTCTCGTGCCTTTACCCGCTGCCAAAACAATTGCAGAATAATTCATCATTCTTTTAACTCAGGCCCTTCATTGGAATAATCGTTGAATAGTTATACTTATCGTTATAGGCTGTCAAGAAAAGCTTCGAATCTGACATCGCATGTCCTTGGAGGTAAGAACTATTTGAAGCGAAAATACAAAATAGGTGTAATGGGATCTGCCGGAGAAAAAGAAAATTCTCGTGTCGCCTTGCTCTCATACCGGATTGGTAAAGAGATTGCCTTGCAAAGAGCTGTTCTGCTCACTGGAGGTTGCCCTGGAATTCCCCACTGCGCAGTGCGTGGCGTAATCGAAGCGGGTGGAATGACAGTCGCGATTTCCCCTGCCATTAACCGTCGATCTCATGTCTATGACTTCTCATATCCGTTGGATAGCGAAACTATAATTTTCACAGGAATGGGCAATAAAGGACGAAATGTGGTTCTGGTGAGAAGTTGCGACGCTTGTATCTTCGTTTCCGGAGGAATTGGAACTTTAAATGAATTCACTATAGCTTTTGACGAGTTGGCAGAAAATAATGTCTTAGGAATTCTCGAAGGAAGTGGTGGTTTTTCAAACAAATATATTGAATTGGCTGGATCTGTCGAAAAAAAGACTCGCGCAACAATCATTTCTGAGGCTGACCCCAAAAAACTGGTTGAACGAGTCATCGAACTCCTTGAACAGCTAGACACAAATGACAATCTATGTTGAATCCCGATATTCTACCTGAATATTTCGCCACTGATGAGATCGTTAGCCAAAGGTCTCTAAATATATTTCACAGACTTGTGGTTGGTGAAGATTCTTTTGCTGAGAATGGTGGAATCATCATAGGTAAAAAAAGGATCTCTTTTTGTTTGGCTATTGATGTTGCGGAGCTTTCTGGAACCAACAAGCTGGTATTGGAACTGGAGAATTTGTCAACAGGCTCTGTTTTAGTAGGCCTTCAGCTCAAACATTCCAAGAGTTCCTACCAATCAAGCCCGAGTGGAGTGTCATTTAGTGGGGGTAGGGAATTTTTAAACGAGTTTGAGCGGAAAAAGCTCTTTTTCCCTTTGGAAAGCTTCGGATTTTATGGATATCCGCTTGACTGGGCGTATATAAGGCAAATTGAAGTCATGGTTTTTCGAGACCGAGATCAGATTGCATCGTCCCCAGTTGAAATCAAAGTCTTTGGTCTGTGGGCTCAACGGTATGTTCCACCTCAAGGACCCAGGCTGAAATTCCACGCCTTGCCTCAAATTCTATCATCTCAATTAAACAGTGTATTGAACAAAGAAATATTTACGAGCTTAGCTCGTCTATCTTCGCAAAATCATTGTTCAAAGTTAAACTATATACCATTTTCAATTCTAGACCCGCGGATATTCATTCCACCGCCTCATCCCTACTCGTTTGATCAAGCGGAAGATGTCTTGAACGGTATCATAATGGGCCAATCAATTACAGGAAAGATTGATTGGAGTTATACACCCAATGGGGCTCACGAATGGACCCATTTTCTCAACAGACACCACTTTCTAAGACCTGTTGTTATAAAATTCGCAACTGAAAATTGTGATAGATGTTTAAAATATCTTGAAGAGATTTTGCAAGATTGGATTGTATCAAATCCTGTCCCGTTGGACTCTAATGGGGGAGCTGGACCGTCATGGGAGACATTAACTGTGGCATGGCGTCTACGGGAATGGTTCTGGATAGCGAGTCTTCTTTCTGAAAACAATCATTTTTCTAATTACACGGTTCAATTATTTTTATGTTCAGTCTGGGAGCATGCGCTAAGTCTCATGAATCACAAGGGCCATCCCAACAATTGGATAGTTGTGGAGTCATCGGCGCTAGCTGTTGCCGGTCTTCTATTCGACTGTTTTAAAGAAGCCGAAACCTGGTTCAACACGGGAATTCAAAGGCTTACTGAACAATTTGACAGACAGTTTTTTCGGGACGGCTCGCATTTCGAGATTTCACCTCTCTATCATTCAATATGCCTAAATGCGATATCTGAGGTTGTTTCCGTATCAAGATTTCTAGAGAGAGAGATTCCCAGGCAATTCGAACAACTGATTCCCGCAATGATCGGATTTCTCAAGGCTCTTAAGCGTCCTGACGGCTCATGGCCTTCGATAAACGATTCAGGAACATCAACAATGGACCATAGCGCTACAATTTCTGGGGTTGAGCAAGCTGTCGGACAAATTGAGAAGCACAATAGAAATCGATTCGGTCCCTCTGAAACACATCAAGAAATGCATTTGGATTGTTATTTAGACTCAGGAATCGTTATCATGCGATCCGGCAAATCTGAGACGGACAATTTTCTGGTGTTTCGAGCAGGGCCGGCTGGAGCCGCGCATGTTCACGGTGATAGTTTGTCAATAGAAGCTTCCTTTAACGGACACCTGGGGCTTGTTGATCCCGGTATCACAGATTATGCCCCCGGGCCGGTAACCGATTATTATCGAGCCGCTAGATCACATAATGTAGTTCTAGTCGATGACGAGGAGCCTCCTAGAGCCTCGTTGTCTTATTATGATAGAATAGCCTCAGCTCGCAACTCAATAATTGTTAATCAAGACTGCCGCCTCATTATAGCCTATGGCTGCAATCCAGTTTCCACATTGAAACAAAATCCTAATTCGCATCTTTCCAGAACAGTCATTTTTGTTAATTCCAAATTCTGGATAATTCGAGATCACATTTACGGCCATGGGCTTCACAGGGTCTCAACATTTTGGAAATGTTTCCCTTCCGAAGTCAATCTATCATCCGAATCTTTGTCGTGTCGGATAAGAAACACTGAAGGACTCAACTTTCAGATATGGCCTTTCCCAAACGATATTGATATGCGCTGCCAGATCATTCAAGGATCAATGATTCCTCCGACTGGATGGGCGTCCAAACAAGGAAAGGATTATCCAGCTCCCTCCATTGAATATACGATTGATTGCAAGCTTCCAAGGACTTTATTCTGGGGGCTGTTTCCTGAAGATGTCATGGGACAATTTCCCGAGAGGTTGGAGCTAAACCAAGTCGCAGACATTGATGACAATCTAATAATAAGATTTAGTGGGCAAAGGCAGATGAAATTGACGGTTCAGAACTTGGAAGAGTTATCACGGAAAACGAAAAACTTCAGATTGCTGGATGCGATTCACCTGGAAAAATAATGATTTTGGCAGATTTTGAAGTCAGTCTTAATCTTGACGAGTTAGCAGTCTTTTCAATATAGACCTGACAAACCAACTAACCCTATGAAGAAAACGAGGAATGTAAATAACAACGCAACAACCAGGAAACTTGGAGCAATCGCCGCTAAAAATGCTCTTGCCGTGGATACAACACTTATTTCCCTAATCCCCACAACGGTAAGCCAGAAGGTCCACACCGCTGCGATCAGCCAGCCAATCAACGGTATTGCGTAAAAAACATTTGGCCCTGACGAATAGGCCATGATTCGGAGGGTAGTTTCAAAACCCTCTTTCTTAGCCGCAAAGATCATCATGCTTACATGAAGAGCCAATGATCCTAAATAAAGTTCAAAAACTAATAGCGCGGGTAATATCAGTACTGAGGCCAAAGACATTTGTCGCATAAGGTTACTGTGTGTCATGACAGGAGACTCAACAAAAGTCTCTGATATCAAACCTAGAATAGCCCCACTAATTCCCAATATTAGGTAATATAAGACTGGTAGAGAATGCCCGCCAGTTCGAGGCATATATCTGAAAAATAAATAAGGCTTAAAGAGAGTCCGCTTTATTGTCAGAAGCAAACCATTAATAAAACCTACCGATTGCTCATCTTCCCAAGGTGAATCAGTCTGAGATTCATCGCCCAATCCCCCACTAGATTGTGATTCCAAAGAGCCCTCAACAGTTGAGTTGGAAAAACTCTGAACAGATGGTTCAGAGACCTCGTCTGGCAAGAGTTTCTGCCCACAGCGACCACAATATTCCTGACCAGCAACATAACTAATGTTCTGACCACATTTCGGACAATACACTGTTATCTCCTGTTTCCATGACAGCAGTCCACAATCAATTATTTGCCGGCTTCATCTCATGAATATTCTTTAAAAGACATCTGCTGAAAACATGAAGATTTGGGTGTCTCTTTCTCTCCATGCCTCTGGATGTAGGCCAGCCTTACGACAGGTTTCTTTGAGGAAAGTCTCTACGTCCCAGTTACGCTCTGAGGCTACCTGTGGTAACAGTAAACCTGATCGAGCTCCTTTACGCACGAGAAGCCCATGCAATCCTACCTTTATGTCTTTGATGTCCTCAACTGGTTCAAAAGGTGTCAAAACTGATATTTCATAATCAAGGTATTTTAGCTCTTCGGGAGTCACCGGCCTGAATCTCGGATCTCTCGAACAGGCGGCCTCAGCCATTTCCTGAACAGTCAGGTATAGAGGCTTCGAAGCTAGCAAAGACCCTATGCAACCCCTGAGCATGCCCCTCTTGTGCAGGGTTACAAAAGCTCCCCTTTTTTCCAAAAGTTTGTTTGTTGGGACATTTATCTCTGAAGTTCTCTTTCCATTGCTGACTTCTTCAACAGTTTTTTTAACTATTTCAAGAAGTTCTTTCTTTTCTTGTGCTGTAAGCCCGAGATCAACTCCGACCTTAGCTTCTGTCTTGGACATTGTTATCTCCATTATCTAGTGAATCCCAGGATTAAATTAATCACGGAAATAACGGTATCCCCAATAGGCCCTCGGTTTCATCTATTCCTGCCATCACATTCATGTTCTGAATAGCGGCTCCTGAAGCGCCTTTCACGAGATTGTCCAACGCTACCGTTATGATTATCAGTCGTGTCCTGTCATCAACTTCGACTGCAATGTGGCACTGGTTGGAACCTCGGACCTTAACCGTATCAGGTTGAAGTTCTGCAGGGAGAATCTTGACAAAAGGTTCGCTATTGTAAAAATTGGCGTAAGCTTCTCTTAAGCTTGATACGGTGACGTCTGTTTTCATTGGCACATAAATTGTGCTTACCATGCCTCTGGAAACCGGAATGAGATGCGGTGTAAATCTGACTTTCACTGCTTTGCCTGCAATCACGGAGAGTTCTTGTTCCATTTCAGGTATGTGCCTGTGACGAATTACACCATAGGGCTTGAACCCCTCACCAGATTCGCAAAAACTTGTGTTAAGTTTAGCCCCCCTACCCGCTCCTGAAACACCTGACTTGGAATCAACTATTGGTCGCAACACATCAGCAATGTCGGATTTCAATATAGGAGCTAGCCCTAAAATTACCGTTGTAGGGTAACAGCCTGGGTTGGCTATTAGTTTTGCCCCTTTTATTAGATCCCTTTTTATTTCGGGCAACCCATAAACTGAAAGTTTTAGTAACTCTGGGTCTTTGTGTTCTCCGTACCATTCTCGATAAGTTTCCAGATCCGTGAGTCGGCAATCTGCAGATAGGTCTATAACTTTGATCCCTTTATCCAACAACGGTCTGATAACATTAAAGGATTCACCGTGTGGTAAAGCAAGGAAGGCATAGTCTGTCTCCGGGTTAGTCATAAGTTGATCGATCGATTTGATCGGGAAATCGTTTTGATTTGATATGTATGGAAAAAGTGAAGAAGCTGAAGACCCAGCCCATTGACGTGAACTTGCCGCCTGAATCTTAACCTTTTTATGATTTAGCAATAACCTTATCAACTCGATACCGGTATACCCGGTAGCTCCTAATATAACAACCCTTATCATTTTTCCCTCAATTAAGACTAAGCTTCCCTTCGGTAGTTAGGCGCTTCCTTAGTTATCACTACATCATGAACATGTGATTCTTTGAGACCAGCTGCTGTCACCTTGACAAATTTGGCTCTTTTCCTAAGTTCCGAAAGATTTGTAGCCCCCAGATATCCCATACCCGCTTTTAATCCGCCCATTAACTGATTAACTGAGTCCGCTACAGGACCCTTTGCCGGAACCATGCCCAC
>JBFXII010000177.1:0-6601 GCA_050176095.1 Desulfomonilaceae bacterium | reverse complement strand
CTGTCATTCTCACTGATTCCCCTTTTTGCACTGGGCACAACCATATACTGGCAATTTACGTCAGCTTACGAAAGCAAGGTTACAGAATCTGTCCGGACCCTGGTTCAGAATAGGCGCGCATCAGTCGAACTCTTCTTCGATGAGAGAATTGCTCAGCTTAATACAGTGGCTCAGACCCATTCAATAGAGAAACTCACAGATGAAATCTTTTTAAAGAAGATTTTTGATACCCTTCAAGCTAGGTCCAAATCCTTTATCGACATAGGCGTCATCGATTCTCGAGGTAACCATTTGGCTTATGTCGGCCCTCATTATGACAAACTCAAGTCCGTCAACTATTCTCAAGAGGAATGGTTTCAGGCCGTTCTAACTACCGGCGTATACATCAGTGATGTTTTTATGGGCTTCCGGAGAGCCCCTCATTTCATAATCGCCGTTACTGTCCTGGAAGGGAATCAGATCTACATTCTCAGGGCTACTATCAACTCTGCGATCATACAAGACATTGTGAGGGCCGCTCAGTTGGGTAAACGTGGCGATGCCTTCATAGTCAACCGTGAGAACATATTGCAGACTCAACCACGTTTTGCTGGTGAACTCCTGGGTTATCCGGATTCTCCTGATTTTAGCGCATCGATAGGCTCTAATGTAGATTTCATCCGTTTCAAAAAGGAAGAAAATATTTACGCGACGTCTCAAATTAAGGATCCCAAATGGGTTCTGGTAATCAAAGAGGATGTTCAGGAGGGAATGGCGCCCCTGTTCAAGGCTCGTTTCATCGAGAATCTTATAATCGCTTTTGGTGTGCTGGTAGTGGTGCTTGGAACCATAGTCACGACTCGATCTTTGACCCGGCGACTAGAACAGATGGAACTTGAAAAGGCTAAAAGTGAGGATTTGGTCGTTCAATCATCTAAGATGGCGGCCCTTGGGAAAATGGCCGCCGGAATAGCTCACGAAATCAACAACCCGCTTCAGATTATTGGAGATCAGGCAGGTTGGATGAAAGACCTTTTAGAATCAGAAGAAATCAAGAACAGTGAGAATTTGCAGGAATTTGAACAGTGCATCAAGAAAATTGAACGGCAAGTTAATCGTTCCAGAGAGATCACACATCGGTTGCTAAGATTTGGCAGGAGGATGGAAACCACTCAGGATTCGGTAGATGTCAACAACCTGATAGCAGAGACCATTACATTCCTGGAAAACGAGGCCCATTACAGGGATATAACCGTAGAGGCCAAGTATGACCTGAGCCTTCCCGAAATCACGACCGACTCAAACCAGCTTCAACAGGTCTTTCTCAACATTATCGACAACGCAATAGATGCTGTGGGCCAGTCAGGAAAGATTTTGATCAGAACAGCTTTGACTTCAAACTCGTCTAAGGAAATCGTGGTAACTATAGAAGACAACGGTCCGGGAATGCCAAAGGAAGTGCTTTCAAGGGTTTTCGATCCTTTTTTTACCACTAAACGCCCTGACGAAGGAACCGGACTTGGGCTATCAATAAGCTACAGCATAATAGAGAAACTTCGGGGGAAGATATCTGTTCAAAGCGAAGAAGGTAAGGGTACCGTCTTTACGATAACCCTCCCCATAAAATGACTTGTTTGACTTGTTTTTTATTGTTTTGATCAACTGGAGGCTCTAAGCATGGACAAGTACAGGGTTCTTATAATAGATGACGAAGTTGATTTTGTGGAAACAATAGTTAAGAGGTTGCGAGACAGAGGTCTGGTGGCAGAAGGAGCCCTTAGCGGTCCAGAAGGGCTCAAAATTTTAGATGAAAGAGATTTTGATGTTATAATTCTAGACGTAAAAATGCCTAAAATGAGCGGAATTGAAACTTTAAGAGAGATAAAGAAGAAGAAACCCCTGGTTGAGGTCATTATGCTCACTGGTCACGGCTCTGTTGAATCAGGGATTCAAGGGCTACAGCTAGGGGCATTTAACTATGTCATGAAACCTGTGCCACTGAACGAACTGTTAAAACAAATGAATCAGGCCTATGAACGAAAACTAATAGAGGAAGATAGAATTCAACGCTAACATTATTAATTTACAGTTAATTCAATGATTCTAAACAATATATTGATATTTTGCCTGCTACCCTAATTGCAAAACAATGAGCCATAAATTTTCATATTTCTTGGTCCCCTTAGCGCTTCTTATCTCATCTATTTCTTTATATTCATTTGACAATCAATTTTTGGCAATTGTAGCGCTAGGTCTGGCCATAGTTTCAGGATTCCAGAATTTAAAATTGTTGAGATTATCAGAACAAAATAAAACAGAAGACGTTAACGAATTTTCTTTTTCTTGCAGAAATCAGATATTCTCATCTGTTGATCAACTTTCCGCTGGAATCGCCCACGAAATAAACAATCCTCTTGGAATAATAGCTCAGGAAACCCAATGGCTGAGACACATATTAAAGGATGAAAAAATCGTTCAGGCAGTTGATCAAAAGCAATTAGATGATTGTGAGGATTCAATCAGGGAAATATCCAAACAAGTAAACAGATGTAATGAGATTGTTCAAAAATTATTGAGTCTTGCTAGACAGTTAGAGCCCATAATTCAGGAGGTAGAACCCAATGACGTAGTTTTGAGTGTCGTGGAAATTGTTAACAGAGAAGCGAGAAGCGCAAACATAAACATAGAAACAAAACTGGATGAGGATCTACCCCAAATAAGGACCGATCCACCCTTGCTTAGACAAGCCTTACTTAATCTTTTGGTAAACGCTCGTCAAGCTGTTCAACATGACGGAGAAATATGTGTTGTGACTCGAAAAGGTATTCCCAATGGCGTCGAGATAGAAATTCGTGATAACGGATGCGGCATATCGCCTGAAAACCTCAATAGAGTTTTCACTCCTTTCTTCTCGACCAAAACTCAAGACAAGGGTACTGGCCTAGGGCTTGCCATTTGCAGAGGAATCATAGAAAGATTAGGAGGTGAAATTTCGGTTCAAAGTGATTTGGGGAATTTTACAGCATTCACGGTTAGATTGCCGGTTGATCAACAAACCTAGAGGTCTTACTGTCGATGAATCCAAAAATACTCATTGTAGATGACGAAGAAAGATTTCGTGTAACTATGTCCAAGTTGCTTGGGGCAGAAGGTCTGGACGCGCGAACAGCAGGAAGCGCAGCAGAAGCTTTGAAAACATTGGCCAGTGAGGCTTTCGATGTTGTCATTCTAGATGTCAGAATGCCAGAGATGAGTGGCGTGGAAGCTTTGAAAAAAATCAAAGAAATAGATCCTTACCTCGAAGTAATCATCATGACCGGATATGCATCGGTAGATACAGCTCGTGAAATTATGTCGACAGGAGCTTTTGATTATCTACTCAAGCCATACTCCATAGAGACATTGTTGGAAAAAATTGAAGCGGCATTCGATCGTAGGCTTTCGAGAATACATTTGACTCAAAATTCGTGATCGCACACACATAGCCTGTAACATTTGCTGGCTAAATTGTTTTGTGTTTCAAGCATCCTTTAACATTTCGGGCGTAATAGTGTATCTTTCCTCTAGGAAACTCCTGGCAATTGTTTCAACGCTCGCTTCTGTTTGCATTATCATGTCCATTTGTCTGGTAAATTGTAAAAGCCTTCCTATAAGATCAAGTTTTGTCTCTATAGCGAGTTTTTCATACTTGTAGTAACGTGCATCCACTCGGTCTTCACGAGTTTCGACCTGGAAACCTAACTTTGAAAAGATAACAGCGATACATCTAGCTCGCCTATTTCGTCTCACATCATCAGCGGCTCCACCTTTAAAAGAAAAAGTTATGTAATTTTTGTTCGTGGACTCTCCGCAATACGAATCTAATACACTGTAATGATACCCAATCCTAGAACTAAAATTCAGGTACTTATCCGAAATTATTGCGTAACTTCTGTCACCGAATCTTTCCGGCAAGTTGTTCGGGGCAAACATCTGCTCTCTCATTACAGATAAAAAACCACCCAAATCAATTGGCTTTGCTCCATTATATCTAAGATCCTCTCTTAGCATTCCTTTAAGTAAGGCTTTAAAAGGATATGAGGTTATTTGATCTACTCTAACAAAACGAGCCCTATCTGAAACTGATTCAAATCCTCCTCCAAGATCAATGATATATAAGTCGAGAGGTATTGGAGCTGAGAGTTTTTTGGCGCCAGCTCCATCTGTATCTGACACTATGTCACTGATTTTAAACATTTCCAAATAGGACAGTTCGTGGGCTAGTCTCATTATATCGTGAAGGGTAGTGCAGTATTCAGGAGCAAAATTGGCAGCTCTCGGGTTGACCAGATTTAGAGGCACAATCATATCTGCAACAGACCTCAAGGACTTGTAAACAGGGGTATCTTTCATCCCGGATTCTTTTGATCGCTGGATGGACAGCAATTCTTCAACTTTTCCGCGATAAACCCTGCATGAATAACCATCAACCGTTACTTCTTCACCGGGCTTTATCAAATCCATCGACTCTTCAAGACCCAAGACTGTTGGAACACCAAACTCACGGGCTAAAGATGCCATATGTCCGGTAACACTTCCCGCCTCTGTAATGATTGCAGACGTTTTTCGCATTACCATTACGATCTCAGGAGCAGAATGATTGGCTATCAGCACTGCTCCATCTGGAAAGTTGATTAAATCGTCCTCATCACGTACGTGAAATGCTGGGCCAAATCCTATTCCGGGAAAAGCTGCTGCGCCACCTTCGAGTATTAATTCATAGCCTTGGACAACGGGAAATTTGGATGAGCCAGACTTTTCGATCATGTCCTCCACATGTAGGGGCCTTGCCTGTAGAACTAATAGTCTTCCGTTGGTATCCAGGGCCCATTCAACATCTTGAGGATATTTATAATGCTTCTCTAGTCTTATGGCGAAATTAGCTAGAAACCTGATCTGATCATCTGTAAGACATGGAGCATTTTGTTTCTCGGGCTCCACGGGTTTCTCGATCAAACCTGATTCTTCATTCGACGATAATTGGACGTGTTTCACAGATATGTTTTTGTGAAGAATTTCCATGTCCCCTGATTTTGACACAATATATGTATCCGGAATTACTATGCCTTCAACCGCGTATGGTCCCAAACCCCACACAGCGTTGATAAGGACATCATCACTGACCAAATTGTACGGATGCCTGGAATACATCACTCCACTTGCCACAGATGAAACCATCTCTATGCAGGCGACACTCATTGAAATATCTTCATCACGCATTCCTTTGTTTAGTCTGTAAGATATGGCTCTCGGAGTATAAAGGCTTGCGATGATGTTCTTGTAATTTTCACTAATCTCTGCTTTTGGAACATTAAGAATCGACAGGTACTGCCCCGCATACGACAATTCACTGTCTTCTCCAATAGCGCTACTTCTCAGAGCAACATTAGGAGGTTTGGAGATATTCGTCCTTTCGAAGATTTTTTTAGCCATTTCGTCATAGGCCAACATGATGGACTTTTCCAAGTCCTGCGGCATCTCCGCCTTTATAATGAGTTCCTGAATCTCCTTGCTCACTTCATGAACCGCATTCGGGTCATCGGCATTCAAGTTCATCCTCATCTTGTTGATTTCATCAATTAGTTCATTGAATCCGAGAAAGTAGTTGCAGGCCCTGGTTGTAATCGCAAATCCTTCAGGAACTGGCAAATTGACCTTATTTTTTAGCTCTCCGAGATTGGCGTTCTTACCACCAACCCAATCGGCCATTTCTTTATCAATTTTTGAATAGGCAAGCGTATAATCTGAAACCGGAAGCTCCTTTTTCCTGCTCAATTCTTCGGTTATGCGTTTATTTATTTCGTCCAAGACACGGAATAGCATCGGATAATTGTGATAGGAAAGATCATCAAGACTCTTTACCATCCTAAGCGTATGAAAAACTGCTCTGGTGGCTTGTGATCTAACATAGGACATACCGAAGACAGTCTGACCTCTCAGTTTTTCCTCTATGTCGGTGATAATGTTAAGCAACTCAGCATTGGATGCCAGTAAATCCATAAAACAGGAGTACTTAAATTTAAAGACTCTTGACACATTTCTCTTAGAAACTGTCGAGTCTTTTTTCACTTTGCCACTCAAGAAATTGTAAAATTTAGATACTAATGAACTCATGTGTAGCAATCCTGTTTTAGAATATCCCAAGTTGATTTTATGATGGTATCATTGAACCTATGGACATCTCACAGCAATAAATGTGCCCTCTCATTTTTAACGCGCATCCCTTTTTTACCGTGTCACATGGCCTTAAGAAACTGTTACAACGGTATTATAGTTTTTGAAATACATAAACACTCCAAGTGATTTTACACTGTGTAAAAAAAACCGACAGCTGACATAAAGATCAATACCATTATCAAGCCAAACAATGTGAAAGACTACGTCCTACAAATTGTAACAGCCGATAATCACTAAAGAAACATAACCTGGCATGCCCGTTGCATCCTGCTGAATAAGACCGTTGAAGCATTAATCATGACACAACGGCTTTTGAAATTCCCAGGAGGTTGAATCACATGAATAAATATTACTGTGGCTTTCTTCTGCTCGCAACCACCATCTTGACAGCCCTGTTACCAGACAT
>JBFXII010000176.1:0-6610 GCA_050176095.1 Desulfomonilaceae bacterium | reverse complement strand
GCACTAGATCAGGAACATCAGGAATTATTTGATCTTTCAATACTTTGTAATATATCGGAAGCCTTGGCGTCCACAATTGATCTCGATGAACTACTGGTAATAGTAATAGACGAGGTTAATAAGGCTCTGCTCACTGAGGGCGCGGGTGTGCTCCTTTACGATGAAAATCGGGGAGACCTAGCTTGGAGGCAGGTAAGAGATGCTCGTAAGATTCTTGCGCCCCAAACAGAGGATTTAAGGTTTCCTATGGAGGGTAGTATAGCAGGCTGGGTTTTCAGGAATAACAGACCAGCCATAGTGAACGACACTTCAAAAGATGAAAGATACTATCCCGAAATAAGCAAACGAAGTGGATTTGAAATAAAGAAGGTTCTTCAGGTGCCTCTAAATGCCAGAGAAAAGACTATTGGTGTTTTGATGGCAATGAACAAAATTGGAGGGGATTTTACTGAACAGGATGAGGCGCTATTGAGTTCCATGGCTGGCAGTGTAGCTTTAGCTGTAGAAAACGCCACGGTTTACAAAAAACTCAAAAAATCCAGAGACGACCTCGAAATGATTTACAGATCTACCATGGCTTTGGCCACCACCATGGATCTGGATCATTTGCTTGAGGTTGTGGTTAATGAATTACGAACTGCCCTGGAAACGGAAGCGGCGGGCGTCCTCTTGTATGATGAGAGCAAGGATGATCTTTATTGGAGAGAGGTTCAAGACGAAAAAGGACTTATCAATACCAAGGCCGCAGCTCTGAGATTGCCGATTGATAAAAGTATAAGTGGCCAGGTCTTTCAAACGGGTGAACCGGCTTTGCTCAACGATCCAAATGAACGTCCGAATTTCTTTAAACCATTTGAAACACTTGCAGGATTCGTCATTCGCAATGAAATTATAGTGCCTCTTCACACTAGAGAGAAAACAATTGGGTGTCTAGTTGTTATTAATAAGAAAGATGGTCGTTTTACTGAAGAGGACATGCACGTTCTTTCATCACTTGCGGGTGTGGTGGCTCTATCCGTGGAAAACGCAACTTTTTTCGAAGAATTGATGACATCGTATCGTGAATTGGAGGAACTCAACCGGGTAAAATCCAAAATTCTGAATCACCTCTCGCACGAATTGAGAACACCTCTGGCAATTCTTCGGGGAACCCTCATAACCATGGAAAAGAGGTTAACAGAAAAGGGGATAACCGGTTTTGACAATGCGATAGCCCGAATGAATAGACATATTCAGAGCTTAAATCGTCTGGAGTCCCAAGTGGAGAGCATAATGATGACCGGATACTCTTGGGAGAAGAGATACATAACGGGCTTTTTGCAAAGTGCTTTGGATCTCATGGAGGTCCAAACTGAGTGGACACCGGAAATTAAACGCGCCGCCGAAATGATTCACAAATGGTTGGAAAAAACTTTTCCAACTAGGAACGATAAGCTGGATCTAGTCGAAATGGATATCTTCGGGCGTTCCATGCAAGCTTTCATAAAAGATAAAGCCAAAGCGGAGAATCGCGGAGTGGAAATAAATTTCGACATGGAAAAAGGTTCAGTACTAATTCCTACTCATGTTCTGCAAGCGATCATGGAGGGATTAATTAGAAATGCCATAGAGGCTACTCCTGACGGGGGTGTCGTTGATGTTACTGGTAAAGTCAGAGGAAACAGATACATCTTTAAAGTAAAAGACACAGGAATAGGTATTCCAGAGAAAGATCAGGAGTTTATTTTTCAGGGGTTTTATCCTGTGCAAGATACCGAAGCTTACTCCAGCGGACGACCTTATTCCTTCAACGCTGGTGGCAAGGGGATTGATTTACTTAGAATAAGAATGTTTTCTGAGCTCTACGGATTCAGGCTATCTTTCAAATCGAAAAGATGCCCTCATCTAGAAGACGGCGCAATGATTTTTCCGGGGAATATAGAAACCTGTGAGCATTGCAGATCGTTGAAGGATTGCGCCGAAAAAGGTGGATCTGAGTTCGTGGTTGAATTCCAACTAACGGAACAGAAAAGTGTACCGGAAATTGAAACTGACAAATAGAAAGCCGAATGTATAGAAGGACAGTTTACGTAATTCCAGAAAACTGTGAATGCGGAAGAGCGGACGTCATTCTTTCCTCCGTCTGGGCGCCTCACAAAAGTAGGGCGGCAGTTTCGCAAATTATCAAAGCCGGTTTAGTAAAATCTGGAGATAGGCTGATTAAGCCATCAACTATATTGAAACCGGGGGACGTTCTGGAGATTGTTAAATGCCCAAAAAGCGCTCCTAGTGTTCCCGATGAACCTTGGTCCGATTTAGACATTATTTTTGAGAATGACCAAATTTTGGTTGTTAACAAGCCATCGGGCATTGTTACTCATCCAGGCGCGGGAAGACTCTCAGGAACCCTGATGGACCTTGCTATCAAACATCGACCTGAAATTAAGGGAATAGGAGTCGAAAATAGATGGGGCATAGTTCACAGGTTGGACAAGGACACTTCTGGGGTGATAGTGATCGCAAAATGCGATTCTTCATATAAAAGCTTATCGGACAAATTCAAAGAACATAGTATTTATAGAATATATCATGCAATTGTCAGGGGCGAACCTAAAGCTCAGGCAGGGGAAATTGATTTACCTATAGGGCGTGACACAAAAAATCGCAAAAAGATGACAACGATGCCAAGAAAAGGAAGATCAGCGCATTCTCGGTGGCAAGTTCTGGAAACTTTCGGTGGTTATTCATACCTCGAGGTTAGGCCGCAGACTGGAAGGACTCACCAGATTCGAGCCCATCTGGCTTCTGTAAATATGCCTGTGTTAGGGGATCAAGTCTATGGTGCGCCAACGAAAAAACAGATTCGATCCAACAGTCAGCTTGCAAAGCTTCTTAAGATAATGCAAAGACAGGCTCTGCATGCCTCAGTGCTAGGCTTATCTCTCGATGATGATTCAGAACCTCTGCTCTTCCGATCAGACTTGCCGAGTGACATGAAACAAGTTCTGTTTCTTTTGCGGAATCAGAAGTGATCAAGTTTTGTATCATGAGGGCCTTATTTAATTTTGAGATTTCTTTCGAGAAAGTCGGAGTTATGGTAAGAGAGTCGGATGAGGTTGCATTCAGAAACAGCCGGCTGAATTTAAAACCCTTGAAATGTTTTCTTATGTGCTTGACTACTTATCAATATTCTTGATAGATTCATTAGAACTGCAATGGTGTTGCTTTCGTCGCTTAGTATCTTATTTTGAACAAGTTGATCGGGCGAGGAACAAGTTGATGGATCATAGATCGACTTCTCGAACGACTGATTTATGAACATAAAATTTTAAGGAGCACTTGTTATGAGTGATGAGTATGATGTTGAACTAACTGAGGAGCACATAATGCTCCGTGACATGGTCCGAAAGTTCGCGGCCAAAGAGATAGCCCCGGTTGTTGAGAGAGACGAAAATGAACATCGGTTTCAGCGAGATCTGGTAAAGCAAATGGCTGAACTGGGACTGTTTGGCTGCCCAATTCCCGAAGAGTATGGTGGAAACAACATGGGCTATTTGGCCCACGCGATCGTCACAGAAGAAATTGGACGAGCTTCTGGATCACTTCGGGTAGCGTTCAACATGCAAACGATGGGCACGTCTATGTCAATTCTCAAATGGGGTAGCGAGGAGCTAAAAAAGAAATACATCCCGGCGTTAATGTCTGCAGAGATACTAGGATGCTTTGGAATTACTGAGCCAGACGCCGGTTCGGATACTGCCTCTATGACCACTACGGCGGTAAAAGACGGGAACGAATATGTCCTTAATGGACGTAAGATGTGGATCACATGGTCACCAGTCGCAGACATGTGCATCGTTTTTGCCATGACCGATAAGAAAGCCAAACATAAAGGTATGAGCGTATTCGTCATGGATATGGACATGCCGGGTGTTTCCACCAAAACAATCAAAGAAAAGCTTGGCATCTGGGCTTGTCCGACCGGAGAAGTGATAATGGAGGACGTGAGGGTTCCAGCATCCTATCTCCTCGGAGAAGAGGGAGCGGGTTTTGGATATTTAATGAAGGAATTGATAAGCACCCGTCTTTCAGCAGCGGCTGGGGCTGTAGGATCATGTCAAGCGGCAATCGATGAAGCAATAAAATATGCCAATGAAAGAAATCAGTTCGGTCAGCCCATTGCGCAATTCCAGATGGTTCAGGAAGTAATAGCAAGGATGGTGGTGGAGACAGAGGCCGCCAGGGCGTTGGTGTGGCGATGCGCAATACAGAAGGATCGTGGTCTTGTCAACAACATGCGTGAAACCGTTATAGCAAAATATTATGCCTGCAAAGCGGCTGACGAAGTCCCAAACTTGGCTCTGGAAGTTCTAAGCGCTTACGGTTATTCGAACGAATATCCAATAGCAAGGATCCTCAGAGATGGTAAAGTCTATAAGATCCTGGAAGGCGCAACGAACATAATGAAGATGATCATTGCTGCTGATGCGCTTGGAATTAAGAAGGCGAACAGATAGCGTTAACTTTTGTCATGATGAGACCTGTAGGATGCCTGGTCTCTCTTGATTTGAAACATCAAAAAGGTTACAAGACGAGAGGATTTTCAGAACCCAGGGCTGTTGTGGGGTTTTGGCAGTCCTCTCATAGTTTTAAGGGTGTGAAGCAGGATTTTGACTATTCAGCATGTCATTTAATTTTAGTTTTATTAAGAAAGATGGAAATAGTGAGGCCAGGTTAGGTACTCTGAGAACCACACACGGATCTACCGAGACTCCGGCTTTCATGCCGGTAGGCACACGCGGCGTGGTTAAGACTCTGAGCGCTGAGGATTTAGCCGAGATTGGCTACAGCCTAATTCTTTCCAACGCATATCATCTTTATTTGAGGCCTGGTCATGAATTTGTGGAGTCATTCGGAGGACTTCATAAATTCATGAATTGGCCAAAATCAATTTTGACCGATAGCGGAGGGTTCCAAGTTTTTAGTCTCGCAAAGCTTCGCAAGATAACGGACGAAGGGTCCGTGTTCCAATCACATATCGATGGTAGCGAACATCTTTTCACACCGGAATTAAGCATTAGAGTGCAAGAATCACTTGGTTCAGACATTATAATGTGTCTGGACGATGTAAGAGGTTATCCGGTAAGTGAACTTGAGGCTTCTGAAGCCTGCAATCGGACCACATTGTGGGCAAAACGTTGCATAATGGCCAAAAAAAAGGTTGACCCTGCGTTATTTGGCATAGTACAAGGTTCGATGTTTGAAAATTTGAGGAGTGAGAGCGCCGAAAACCTGACGGAATTAGGGTTCGATGGTTATGCCATAGGTGGACTGAGTGTTGGCGAACCTCAAGAACTCATGTCCGAAATGATTTCGGTTACGACGCCTTTACTTCCTGGAGACTCTCCTCGCTACCTCATGGGGGTAGGGAAACCTCAAGACATTCTCGATGCGGTGGCAAGAGGTGTTGATCTGTTTGATTGTGTGCTACCGACCCGAAACGCTAGAAATGGAACACTATTCACCAGGACTGGATCGGTAAACATAAGGAATTCTAGGTATAGAAACGACTCATCGCCAGTAGATCCTGACTGTAGTTGCTCATTGTGTAGAAGCTACTCAAAAGCCTATCTCAGGCATCTTTTCTCAGAGAAGGAAATATTAGGGTTGCGCTTGGCCACAATACATAATCTTACCTTTTATAGAGACATGATGGACGCAGTTAGGCTGGCGATTAGAAACGATGATTATTCGATTTTTATGAAAAACTTTTTAGCTCGAATGGAGGAATCAGATGATTGATGTTGCCTACGCCATGGCTCAACCAGGCGGTCAGGGCGGTGGAGATGTGAATACATTAATTCAACTATTGCCTATGGTTCTCATATTTGCGGTCTTTTATCTTTTGTTGATTCGCCCTCAGCAAAAAAAGGCTAAAGAACATAGACAGATGCTTGAGAATCTAAAAAAAGGCGACACCGTCATCACTCAAGGTGGAATTTATGGGAAAATCAGTTCCATCGAGGATCAGATTGTATATCTTGAGATAGCCAAAGACGTCAAGGTTAAGGTTGTTCGCGGGAATATTGCAGCCGTGGCTACATCGCCGGCTGCAGTAGAGCCAAAATCCTGAGGAGCCCAATAGAATGATACAGAACCTTCAGTTGCGTTTTGCAATAATATTGGCTGTGTTAATTGTAGCGGTTTTTTTGGTTTGGCCCTCTATAGGACCAGTTCCTTCATTCTGGTCCAAATATCTGCCGGACAGCCCTATACGACTTGGACTTGATTTGAAGGGTGGACTTTACCTTGTATTGGAAGTCGAAGCGGACAAGGCTGTTGAGGCGGTAGTAGACCAAACAGTTCTCGAAGCCTCCAGTCTGATGAAGGAAGAGCGCATCAGATACAATGATGTAGTAAGATCAAGTGACACTTCTTTGACAATACATCTAAAGGATGCCGAACAGGCTTCTCTGTTTGATGAAAAGGTCCTTGGAAAATTGAGCAATTTCAAAAAAATATCAGGGGAACCTTCCGAAAAGGGATTTGAAGTCAAGCTCTCACTTGATCCCAAAGTGGTAGAATCCATCAAACACAAAGCAGTCCGTCAATCTGTAGACACAATTAGGAA
>JBFXII010000175.1:0-6657 GCA_050176095.1 Desulfomonilaceae bacterium | reverse complement strand
TGAACCACTGAGCCTTCATTATGAGCCAGAGACGTTCGATGGGATTAAGATCCGGAGAATAGGGAGGTAGAAAGATGGGCTCAAACCTTCCCCAATTCAGCGATTTGCTCTTATGCCATGAGGCGTTGCATAGCCTGCCGGAATAAAAGGACGATACTGGCTCAGTCTTGCAAACAGACTTGCAAAAGCCATAGGTCTTCAGAGGAATAATGCCCATCTGTCTGAATTACAAAAGCGGAAGAGTTGGAGAGAATGAGTGGTGTGTGATAGGAGGGTTTCTGATCAATAATCCTGAGGCTGATTTTAGTCGTGGAATGTGTTAGAAGTTTTTGGAAAAGCTCTCTCCGGAATTTTATTGAGACGAACAAATCAATGAGATGGAGATAGATTTGAAAAAACTTTATGCGTACGAAAACAGACCCTGGGAGTCTTGAATGACTGATGCGTGACAGTAACTACAACTTCAGTAAAAGCCGTCCATGGCCGTATTTTCATTATAGAGGCATGCAGGAGGTTTTTGGAAGCCCTAACGACAGGACGAACTTCGAGATAGTCTATTTTTCCTGTGTTGTTAATTATTCGCCCAGAAAAGGCTCAACTGATCCCTAATTTTATTTTGCATCTGAGCCTGGTTCTGAGTGATCGGTCATCCTTTGAGGAACCATGATGTATTCCTTCTTCAATAGGCTTAGTATTCGATTGCTGGCCATTCTTCTGATTGCCATAGTTCCGACTCTTGCTCTAATTCTGTATTCTGGGATCGAACGTAGGCAAGAGGCTGGGGCAGTGGCTCGAGACTCAGCCCTCAGATTGGCACGCCAGGTAGCCATAAATCAGGAACATATTATCCTGGGCGCAGAACAACTCATGTCCGTCATTGCCAATCTGCCCGTCATACGAGAGAGTGGGGCCAAAGAGGTATCAGAATTCCTACGTGGCTTATTGAAACAGAATCCGATCTACACCAATCTAGCTATTTTTAACAACAAGGGAGAGTTAAAATCTGGCGCACTGACTTCGCTTGGAGAGACTAGTTGTGCTTCATCTGATTGGTTCAACAAGATTGTAAATACTCGGCAACTCGTTATTGGCGGATACCAAATCGATCAACTGACAGGAAATCCATTTTTGCCTTTGGCTTACCCTGTTTTGGATGACCGGGGTAACCTTGTGGCTGTTGTGTACATAACTCTGGACTTGAGTTGGCTCAGCGCCTTGGCGTCGAAGATAGACCTCCCTGCTGATGCGACTCTAGCCATCATTGACCGCAACGGCACTATTATAGTCCGACACCCGATCCCCAAGATGTGGATTGGAAAGACTATTCCTGATATGGACAAAGTTGCCGAAATTCTTGCCACTGGCGAGGGAACGATCCAGGCTCTGGCGCTTGACAATAGATACCGGCTATACGCCTTCGCTCCTGTCAATGGTCTTCCAGAGAAATTGTTCGTCCGCGTGGGATTGGACACGGAAGCAGTTTTCGGCAAGGCCGATCAAGCTTTAATCCGAAATCTTTTTACGTTGAGTCTCGTATTGGTCCTGTCCTTGGCAACTGCCAGGCTCTTTGGATCTGTACTGATCGTGAAAGGCATCAATGCCCTGGTCGATACGGCTAGGCGTTTAGCCGCTGGAGATTTAAACGCTCGAAATGGTTTGATTCAGGGAAGTGTAGAAATTCAGCGAGTTGCTGTGGCTTTTGACCAAATGGCTGAAGCCTTGCAAGAACGAGAAAGACATCAACTTCAAGTTGAAGAAAGACTCAGGTTAATTAATAGGGAGTTGGATTTTGCAAACCAGGAACAGGGACGGCTGCTATCGACAGCGGCTACGGCAATATTAACTCTTGACTCCACCGGTACAATTGTTGGGGCCAATGAGGAGTTTTGCCTCATAACAGGATTTATGAGAGAGGAAATCATCGGTAAGCCATCCTACCTTTTATATGAGGAATTGAATGATGGGCCTTTCAGGCTTTTTCAGCAAGGAGCCGGTAATCGTGTTATTCGATATCAGCGTTCTATCCGAACAAAAAGCGGGCGCCTGTTGACTGTCTTGGAAAACGCTTCAGTAGAACGGGATGATGAGGGCAGAATTGTCGGTGGAATAGAATCTTTCATAGATATTACTGAGCTAATCGAGGCCCGAAAGCTTGCGGAGCAGGCCAATTTAGCCAAGAGTGAATTCCTTGCTAACATGAGTCATGAGATCAGGACTCCAATGAACGGCATAATCGGCATGACCGAACTTGCTTTAAACACACAACTGACTGATGAGCAGAGGGATTTCCTTCAATCTGTCATGATATCTGCTGATTCTCTCCTTGGCCTGATCAATGACATATTGGATTTTTCCAAAATTGAAGCCGGTAAACTGGAGCTGGCAGCGATCTCGTTTAGCTTGCGGGACTGTGTTGCTGACACATTGACAACCATGGCTATAGGAGCTGAGAACAAAGGACTTGAGTTGGTGTATCGAGTGGCCTCGGGTATTCCAGACGATGTAATCGGTGATCCGGGAAGACTTCGTCAGGTGCTAGTGAATTTAGTTGGCAATGCCATCAAGTTCACTACTAAAGGCGAGATCTCTGTTAATGCTGAATTGGAAATGGAAACAGACAAGGAAGTGTGTGTCCATTTTTCAATAACTGACACTGGCATAGGAATATCTTCCGAAAATAAGGCAAGGATTTTCAACGCTTTCGAACAGGCTGACGGCTCCACTACCAGGGAATATGGAGGCACCGGGCTAGGCCTGACCGTGTCCGCGCGATTAGTTGAAATGATGAAGGGGCGAATTTGGGTGGAGAGTGAAGTTGGTGTTGGAAGTGTTTTTCATTTTACTGTTTGTCTAGCTCAGGCGACAGAACCGGCGCCCAAACTAATTCCCCCGGAAACATCTTTGATAAAAGGCCTGAGCGTTCTCGTCGTCGATGACAATTTGACCAACGGTCGAATTCTGGAAGAAACACTTAAGTCCTGGGGAATGAAGCCTACGGTTTTACCTAACGGCGAAACTGCGCTGGAAACCTTGAAGCGGGCTCAGGCTTCAGGAGCTCCTTTTCCTTTAGCTCTGATTGACAACATGATGCCAGGTATGGACGGATTTCAGTTAGTCGAAAAGATCAAAGAAGATAAGTGCTTGCATAATCCGATAATGATAATGCTCACTTCCGCTGGTCAGCGTGGCCATGCAGCCAGATGCATGGAGCTAGGTATTTCAGCTTATTTGCTCAAGCCGGTCAATCAAAAGCTGCTATTAGAGACTATTTGCGGCGCCTTACAAAAAGCAACCGATCTTCAAACTCGGCCTTCCTTACTGACGCGACATTCGATTAGAGAAGGGGCACGACGCATCAACATCCTTTTGGCTGAAGACAATCCCATTAATCAGAAGATGGCCAAGGCTTTGCTCCAAAAGATGGGCCATAACGTGACTCTAGCTCAAAACGGTATAGAGGCTGTCGAGATGTCCGCGAAAGAACAATTCGATCTCATACTGATGGATGTTCAAATGCCGGAGATGGATGGATTACAGGCTACAACTTCCATTCGTTCAAGAGAGGCGTGTTGTGGAGGTCCGCGGGTACCGATTATCGCACTGACAGCGGCGGCCATGACAGGTGACAGCGATCGATGCATTGAGGCCGGAATGGACGGATACATTCCCAAGCCCATCAACACTCAATTATTATTTGAAACAATTGAGAAACTTAGCCCAAAAAAGGATTCCATCTAAGTCCTTTCGTAATCTTTCAGCTCTCATTCAACAAAAACTGCGGAAATTAAGTGATGAAACCCATGTTTCGCACCGGTTCGTAGCATAGGCTGGTAATTTTGTCCTAAGTTTGAAACTTTTTTGTCTGAGGATTGACAAATCTTCGGATCCCCCCAAAAAAAAGACCATCAAATGATGGTCAACAATTAGGATTGAGAAGGTTGTCTTTTTCTCTGAGGGAGTAAGTAATGTCCTTTTAGAAGGTTGTCAATATTTTTTTATAAACGAGGTTAAAATAATTTTAAATAATTCACGAAAAGTAATTATAAGCAGTTTATATAATAACGAAAACTAGTATATAAGCGGTCTGTATGACTCTATTAAAGCCCTCTTATATCAAAATAGCAATGAAAAGAGTCGACGGAACCTGCCCTCAGGAGCATTTTTAGGCAAAGACAATGGCCCCGATGGTCCTGAAATCTTGAAAACCGATCACCAGAATGTTTTGCAGCAGTATCAGTTCTCCATGCCGTCAGAACTTTTGAAGATCGGCTAAATTTTTTGAATCCGCAGGTTAGGGATTATTTGTGCCTCAGACATATGAAATGTTTGGATATTTATGGTTAATAGCTCAATCTGTCTGTGATTTTTTAATATGGACGTCACGTTGAGGGAATGGGAAAATGATTCCTTCGGAATTGAACAAATTGTAAATAGCCTTATTAAGCCTATGATTCATTAGTCCTCTTTCCCGGGCATTGCTAACCCAGCACAATAATTCGTATTCCAAGGCAGAATCTCCGAAAGCCCTGAAACGTACTCTAGGTTCGGGCTTGCTGAGAACCATTTTCTCACTTTTGGCGATAGTCAAAAGGGCGTCTTCCACTTTATCCAAATCTGAACCATAAGCCACTCCAATCTTTATTCTAACTCTCTGGTGAGACTCAGGGGCGCTTTCATTGATAATTTTAGAATTAGCGATCATTGAATTGGGAATACTGATCATAACATCATCCCTAGTTATGATTCTGGTGCTCCGAAGACCTACTTCAGAAACAACACCTCTTTCACCACTCCCCAGAACGACAAAGTCTCCTTTCTTAAAGGGGTGATCGAGAAACAAGCTTATTCCCCCGAAGAAGTTTGCCAGGGTGTCCTTGGCAGCTAGAGCGAGCGCCACGCCAGCGATTCCGGCCGATGCGAGCAATGGTGTTATGTCAACGTTCCATACTGTCAACATGGCGAAGCGGCATTTCCAACTACTAATGCTATTCCAAGATTACTTAAAAACTGTATTGCCTCATGTTTGCCGGAATGGACAGTGAAGTTCTTGCGGCTAACAATCCGGAGAATTTTTGACAAAGCCACTGCCCACATGATTATGAGGATCGACTCGACTATGTTTCTGGAGAGATCTCTGGTTTGAGATTTTATGATGACAAAGAAAGGGATGGCTTGGTCAATAGAGATGAGTACAACGGAGATCCAGATAGGTCTGGTTATTAGACTAATAAGGCTTTTATCGTAAGTGAGATGGTATCGGTCAAGTAAAAAGTTTAGAAGTTTCAGTGAGATCCGACGCACGAACATGGATGCTATTATGCCAATTAAAAGAACAAGTGTTCCTTCCATCAACTGATGTCTTATTAGGAGACCATAAAATTCCTCATGCAAGGATCTCAGTGTTTGCACAAATACCACCTGAATAATGTTGTTATGAATAACGGCTGATTCGAATGTATCGGTGACTCGGCCGGTCAACTTCTGTAAAATGCTCCCTGGAATATGACTCAGGACAGTTCATGTCCTCGTGCCAGGAGCGGTCGTTATAAGTTCAGTCAATTTAAGAATGCTCCCGAATTTGGAATTAATGCTACATACTCCTATTGAAACAGCAATTTTTCCTCTCGGGATTTAACTGAAAAAAACTGCTATTCCTTTCCCTTATTTCCATAAACCTTAGTCAATTCCGACCGGGCCATAAAGGCGGAGAAATGTTTCAATCGGACTATAAAAAACATCGCATTATCTTATTAATACTGTAAGATACTTAGAAAGAACTAGCCAAAACCTGTTAGTTAAAATGCGTCTGAAACAGATTCTGGAATATCTCCCAATTACAGGCCGTTAGAATGATAACATATCAAAAGATTTGGCGGCAAGACAATAGCTACAGTTTATACAAAATTGGCTCAAGGTTCATTAATTCAATTGTGCTCCAAGATCTAAGCTGCTATTTTAAAAAGGAATACAGGAAAATGACTTTTGGCGAGGGGGCCCCATAATGTTCAAAGAAGAGCGTTCCGGTTACAAATTTTAATGGAAAGATTTGGGAGACATAGAGCAAGGCCGTCCCAACTTAGGGCCGACGACATCGGTGTCTGTCTATAGGCTGATGCAATATACTCTACGGGATGTTCTCATAACGAGATATGGGGTTGAGGCGGCCAATGAAATATTATTTGAGGCGGGAAAACTTGCGGGTTCGGAGTTTTGCAAAAACCTCATGAACTTGGATGCTGATTTTTCAAGTTTTGTGGCGCAACTTCAGGATACTCTCAAGAATCTAAACGTGGGGGTGTTAAGGATTGAGAAGGCCGATTTAGACAACATGGACTTTGTCATGACTGTATCGGAAGACCTTGATTGTTCTGGCCTTCCGTTGGTGGAAGAAACCGTCTGTGACTATGATGAGGGCTTCATTGCCGGTATTCTCAAAACTTACACCGGCAAGGAATTTGACGTGAAGGAAGTTGAGTGTTGGGCTACGGGCGACAGGACATGCCGTTTCACTGCAATACTTAAACACTTCTGATCATTTCAACCGGACCATGAATAAATCGAAGCTAGGCTTAATTGCTGAATCATTCAACGAATTGTCTTATGGCCGTGTTGCAGACCTATTGGAAGATCTGCCATCTGACCGTGAAGATGTAGAGA
>JBFXII010000174.1:0-6676 GCA_050176095.1 Desulfomonilaceae bacterium | reverse complement strand
GACTCAAACCTCATCTTCCGAATCTCCTGTAGCAGCTCTGCCCGGCCCATAAGTCACCTCCATAGGGACCTATTAAAACCGGACAAATTATGTGCTATTAATCAGGACATTCTATTTGCTGCTTACACATTCGTTGTCCGACTGGACTTTTTCTGTAAGTGGCACTAAAATAATGCGGTAGAAGTTCAAATCAGTCAACAAACTACTTAGCCGATCAAATCTTTCACTAAGGGATCGGCTCGTTTTGTTGATGCTATTGCTAGCGGAGTAAATGAAATGAAATGGACGAGACAGGCTGAAGAGGCTGTTTCAAAAGTTCCTTTTTTCATCAGAAAACGGGTAAGAAAACGCGTTGAAGAGGAAGCAGCGCGCCTCAATTCATCTTCTGTCACGCTGGAACACGTTAGGCTTTGCCAACAGAAATATTTGAAGAGTATGGAAGATGAAGTTAAGGGTTACCAGCTGGAAACATGTTTTGGCCCAAGTGGTTGCCCGAACAGGGTAAGTCGAGATGGTGACCTGATTCAGAAACTCGAATCCATCCTGGATAACAGCAATTTCAAGGAATTCCTGAAGAAGCGCGTCAAAGGGGCGCTCAAGCTACATCACGAATTTAGGGTTTCTGTATCTGATTGCCCCAACGCATGCTCAAGGCCTCAGATTGCGGATATAGGCATTATAGCGGCCACCACTCCAACACTATCGTCCGCTGAATGCAGCGGATGTGGTGAATGTGTCACGGCATGCCAGGAAGACGCGATCACCCTGTTAGAAAATCCCCTCAAGCCTCAGATTGATTTCACAAAGTGTCTGCATTGCGTTCAGTGCGCCAGGCATTGCCCAACAGGCGCGTTGATTGAAGGCTCTAATGGATATAGGATAATTGTGGGTGGCAAGCTTGGTCGTCGTCCGCAACTAGGCGCCGAGTTAGCCGGTATCTTCACCAAAGAACAGGTTCTAGATCAGGTCCAAAAAATCATTGATTTTCATATGATGAACAATGTTAGAGGCGAGCGTCTCGGCGAAGTAATCAAGCGCACTAGACCCGAATTCATGCACGAACAACCGTTACAGAATTTGTAAGTCAAACTCCTTCTTCAGAACTGTTTTTGTTATTTATAACAATATCTTAAAACATGCGCCAACTCTAGGGGAGGTCATCTGATCTTACACGCTCCAATCATGATGACCCCTCAAAATAAATTTTCTCCGGCAAAAATTTTTCCAAAAATTAAAAAAACTGCGACGTCTTGACTTAAGTCAATGTGTGAATTTCAAATCGGATTCATATTTATAGAAAAGGAAGACGACGTGGGGAAATCAACCACTCAATTAAATTTCTCTAAAAGAAGGAGGGACCAATGGCCGAAAAAATGTTTTGTTATCAGTGTGAGCAAACTGCAGGAGGAACTGGTTGCACCCGTTCGGGAGTATGCGGAAAAGTTTCGGAAACAGCTGAATTACAGGATTTATTGACCCATGCCCTTAAAGGTCTGGCGCTCTATGTAGTCGAGGCGGCCAAGGTCGGAATTGTTGATCGAGAGATTGGCCGATTCATGAATGAAGGACTTTTCTCGACCCTTACCAACGTTGACTTTGATGACGACAGATTCATTCCGCTAATCCACAAAGCCGTCGAGCTACGAGATTCGTTGAAAGATAGAGTCAAAGCCGCTGGCGGAAAAGTTGATTTCACGGAAGACGCTGCAACGTTTAAGCCTGAATCCACGAAGGAAGGCCTGTACGCTCAAGGCGCCACCAGAGGTTTTATGGACGATGGTGAGACCAACGCTGATATCCGTTCGCTCAAGCACACCCTTATCTTCGGTCTCAGAGGTGTCGCAGCCTATGCCGATCATGCAGCGATTCTGGGTCAGGAGAGTGATGAGGTCAATGCGTTCGTGGCCGAGGGTCTTGCTTCAACACTAAGGAAGGATTTAGATCTCAATGCCTGGGTCGGCCTGGTTTTGAAGTGTGGAGAAACGAATCTTAAGGTCATGGAATTGCTTGACGCGGCTAACACCGGGACCTACGGTCACCCGGTTCCCACAAAGGTTCCTCTGGGCGCAAAAGCAGGCAAGGCAATTCTGGTATCCGGTCATGACCTGAAAGATCTTGAACTTCTTCTGAAGCAGACTGAAGGTAAAGGAATATACATTTACACCCACGGTGAAATGTTGCCCACTCATGGATATCCTGAACTAAAGAAATACCAGCATTTCTATGGACACTATGGCACCGCGTGGCAGAACCAGAAGAAAGAATTTGCGGAATTCCCCGGCGCTATACTGATGACCACGAACTGTATTCAGAGACCGGCGGACTCCTACAAGGACAACATTTTCACCACAGGACTGGTTGGCTGGCCTGGCGTTAAGCACATAGCCAATAAGGATTTTGCACCGGTTATAAACAAGGCTCTGGAAATGCCCGGTTTCACGGCGGACTCTAATGGTAAGGCCGTCATGTGCGGGTTCGGACGCAACGCTGTCATGTCGGTGGCAGGAACGGTTATTGACGCTGTCAAGAGTGGAGCAATCAAGCATTTCTTCCTGGTCGCCGGTTGCGATGGAGCAAAACCGGGCAGGAATTACTATACGGAATTCGTCGAGAAAACACCGAAAGACACCATCGTCCTCACTCTAGCTTGCGGTAAGTTCAGATTCTTCGACAAGGATTTGGGAAATATTGGTGGCATCCCGAGGCTACTTGACATCGGACAGTGTAACGACGCTTATTCAGCAATACAAATAGCTGTAGCCCTAGCCAACGCCTTTAACTGCAGTGTCAACGAACTGCCACTATCACTGGTATTGTCATGGTATGAGCAAAAAGCTGTCGCAATTCTCCTGACACTCCTGCACCTCGGAATCAAGGGCATTCGCTTAGGCCCGAGCCTGCCGGCCTTCATCACTCCGAATGTGCTGGATGTGCTGGTAAAGACTTTTGACATTAAACCCATATCAACCCCGGATGAGGACCTAAAAGCAATTTTAGGCGCAAATTGATAAATAGGCATGTTGGTTTATCGCCAATTTCAGGTAAGTCACTCATCGAATTACTGAATCAAAGTAACTAACCAATTATCTAATTAAATAAACTGTTGTCGCATAACGGCGCCTGAATCCCCGAAAGAGGATCAGGCGCCCAAAGGATAGGCTTGTCCCTGACAGGCTGTCGAGGAGAAGGACCATGAAATGCCCAGGACAAGATCCCAGATATTGGAAATTTGACGCAATTTTTGACGCCTCATGCCCGAAATGTGGCGCTACGGTCGAATTCTTCAAGGATGAAACCAGACGTAGATGTAAAAACTGTGGGCATCAGGTCCTCAACCCCAAAATGGATTTTGGTTGCGCTGCTCACTGCAAATTCGCCGAACAATGCTTTGGTGATTTGCCTCCTGAGTTGATTAAACAAAAAGAGGACCTGTTCAAAGACAAAGTCGCGGTTCAGATGAAGCTGTATTTTAAGAATGACTTCAAACGTATTGGTCATTCAGCCAGAGTTGCGAGTATCGCTGAAAAACTCGCTCTAAAGGAAAACGCCGCTCCCCCGGTGGTTCTAACGGCTGCTTACCTCCATGATATTGGCGCTGTTGAAGCCATGAAAAAATTTAACAGTGAAGCCCCTGAATATCAGGAACAGGAAGGACCGGCCGTCGCAAGAGAAATTCTTGAGAGGCTCGACGCCAAACCCGAAATGATTGATGAGGTCTGCGACATAATATCTCATCATCATCACCCTAGAGAGGATGAAAGCGCTAATTTCAAGACCGTTTACGATTCGGACATCCTGGCCAATGTTCAGGAGAAACTCAAGAAATCCGCAATTACTGTAGATGAAGCCAGAAAAATCTTTGAAGAGCGCTTGCTGACCGATTCAGGCAAAGCCATAGGTAATGAAATCATCGAGAATCTGAATTAGTCACCGAAGACTTTAACACTGAAAATAAGCAGACTTAAGTCTGTCTGACAAATAACTTAGGAAAGGACGTAAGCCAATGAAAAGAATGAGAAATATAATTGAGATAGATGAAGAGCTCTGCAACGGCTGCGGAAACTGTATAATATCCTGCGCAGAAGGGGCCTTGGAAATAGTTGATGGCAAAGCTCGTCTGGTAGCTGAGAAATACTGCGATGGACTCGGCGCATGTTTAGGGGAATGTCCCACTGGCGCTCTGAAAGTTATCCAGCGGGAAGCTGATGATTTTGACGAGGAAGCGGTGGAACATCGACTGGCAGAAATATCAGAAAAGAAGCCTCAGGAGACTCCGGGAGTCATGGCCTGCGGTTGTCCATCAACACATATCCAGACCTTCGCGCCCGCTGCTTCAGCATGCGCTTGCGCAAATGAACCCAAACAGCATGCAAGCCAGGCTTCAGCCTTGAGCCACTGGCCGGTTCAGATCAAACTGGTGCCAGCGAGCGCTCCGTTCCTCAAAAACGCCGATCTGCTGGTCGCCGCAGACTGCACCGCATACGCTTATGCGGGTTTTCACAGCGAATTGCTGGCAGGCAAAGCTCTCATGGTAGGATGCCCAAAATTTGATGACGCTCGAGCTTACATAGAAAAATTTGCCGAAATCTTTGAAAAGGCAAATATCAAAAGCGTCACCGTAGCCATCATGGAAGTGCCGTGTTGTTCAGGTTTACCGGAAATAATCAAATACGGAATGAAAATGGCCGGCAAACAAATTCCTCTGGAGAAGATCATCATCAGTTCAAGAGGAGAAATAATCAAACGAGAAAAACTTGCGGCCTAATATCTCCCGAAGCGGCCTCAGAGGTCCTGCTCAGGCAGGACCAATAGCCCAAAGCTGAATCAAGAGATCCATTCCAATCGCATATTTCCAAAATGCTTGTAGTCTAGAGTCTAATCCCTCGGACAGTGGCTCCGGCCATAAGACCGGAGTTTTAACCTCATTAACATCCCCAGCGGAACACCGGGTAATTCGCCGAACCAATTAAAGGCTTGCCTAAACAATAAAGAAGTATTAAATTTTTATGAATTGAAAAGACTCACAAAAATACTAAGGTTTGTAAAATCTAATTTGATATTTTCACAAGGCGATTGCTAATGAGTCTTACACCAGAACAAATTGATAAAAGGGTTTCTGACTTTACTGAAGCATGTAGACGCGAGGGAGTCAAGCTCACCTATCAGCGGTTGGTCATCTTCAAGGAAATCGCCAGAACCGAAGAACATCCCGACGCCGAAACAGTTTACAAACGGGTTAGGAAAAAATTACCTACCATTTCTTTCGACACCGTTTACAGAGCTACCTCAACTCTCGAAAAACTCGGAGTAATATACCGTCTGCATATTAACTCTGATAGGATGAGACTCGACGCTAACACTAGGCCTCATCATCATTTCGTTTGTAAGAAATGCGGTCTGATCAGAGATGTCTACATTGACGGTCTTGAGAATTTCAAAATTCCTGATGATATCTCTGGTTGCGATCAGGTCCAGTCATTGCACATAGAACTCAAGGGAATCTGTTGCGATTGCTCTTGTCAGCAGAATGAATCGGAAAAATGTAACAAGTCAAAAGCACTAGGTAAAGCTCACGCTTACCAATCCGGCGCACAGTAAAATTTCCCGATCTCATCCAGACCGAAAAGAAATCCCGCAACAAACCTCAGGGCCCCCGACATCTTGCGGGATTTCCTCATCATTGACTCCGGAATCCATCCATCAATTCACGATCCTCTTTTCAGATTGACGAACTCCCGCCACCGACGGACACATCAATTGATGCGTTAGCCTTACGCACAAATGGTACAACGAAAAGGCAAAGTCTTCTTCGTTAAAAACCATTTTAAAAGTGATCAGGGGATTAAGAACCTTACCCATCAGGAAGCTGCCAAGCACTATGGAGCCATTATAGCCAGAGGACTTGGACTAAATGTAGCAAAAATGGAAAATTAGCGGAAATAATTCGACAGGACAGAGCTTAAGCAACAGCCAAGTAGTTGTCTCATTTTGAGGTTAACGTCTCTGTCGCGATACATACTGACGTTAACCTCTTTCATCTGATTTATATCATTTGGTAGGCAGGACAGATGAGTGATGGTCTATTATTTTCCAGCCTGAACCGTCTTTGATATAGGTAAAACTGAATCTGGCAGGCACGGTCACGAGCTTGCCGTCCTTCTCATAAGAAAATTCGTATGTCCCACTGTTCACCGCAGTGGATTCGTGAATCCTGATATTGGATGTTTGAGGCTTCACTGAAAGTTTCGGCAGAGTTGTTAGGCCTTCAAAATAAGGGCGAATCCTGTTGAGGCCAACCAATGGCTCAGGTTCAAAAGTCGCCAGAAGAATGGCGCCACCATCGTAAAGTTTGACTATGGCTTCCGCAGATCCCGAACTCAGAGCATTCCTCCAGTCCGTGTAAGCCGCCTCAACAGATTTCTGATCCGACGCCAGAGCGTCAATGCTCCCAATGATCAACAACGCAGCCAACAGACTATATAATATTCTGAATGTATTCTTCCTTTTTTTTTGTCACCCTTTCTGATCTAATGCTTAAAAAGCTAACGTGTATAGTCCTTCTCTAAAGTTCTGTCGGAATGGCGCAGGTTTTTGTGTTTTCGTCTTTTCTGTCAATTAGCCACATGAGTGCTTTGCTCAGCCTGTCTATTAGTTGATCTTTGGTTTTGGCATAGAA
>JBFXII010000173.1:0-6782 GCA_050176095.1 Desulfomonilaceae bacterium | reverse complement strand
AATTATATGCCCATGATTGTTGAATTATCCGTTGCAATGTTAGCTTGTGCAAGAATTGGGGACATCCACGGTGTCGTTTTTGGAGGTTTTAGCGCTGAATCTATTGCCAGCCGTGTTCAGGATTGCGGAGCCAAGACCATCATCACTGTAGATGGCGGCTTTAGGGGAGGCAGACCGCTGGCTTTGAAAAAAACAGTCGATGAGGCATTAACACAGTGCCCGGACGTAAATACGGTAATAGTTTTCAATAGATGCGGTCTCGATCTTCAACTGGACCCCAAGAAAGAGTGCTGGTGGCACGAAGCAATTGCAGACCCGGCCTTGCCGGACTATGTGGAACCAGAACCAATGGAATCTGAGGATCCTCTCTTCATTCTCTATACTAGTGGAAGCACTGGTAAGCCAAAGGGTGTTGTTCATACTCATGCCGGATACCTCGTCTATGCTGCCCTGACTTGCAAAATTACCTTTGATCTGAAGCCCGAGGAGACTTTTTGGTGCACAGCTGACATCGGTTGGATCACAGGTCATACTTACAGTGTCTATGGCCCATTAATCAATGGGTTTACGAGCGTATTGTTTGAAGGTATCCCGACATATCCGAGTTTTGACCGTTATTGGGAAATAGTGGCCAAACGCAAAGTCGACAAATTCTATACGGCTCCAACAGTAATCAGATCCTTGGCCAAAGAGGGAGGGGAATATGTTGAGAAGCACGATGTATCGTGTCTGAAACTGTTGGGAACAGTTGGTGAGCCTATCAATCCAGAGGCTTGGCGTTGGTATTATCATTATGTAGGCAAGGATTGGGCGCCAATTGTGGATACATGGTGGCAGACGGAAACCGGTGGGCATATGATGACACCTCTTCCTGGAGTTGGTCCTATCAAGCCCGGTTCTTGCTCTTTTCCCTTTTTCGGAGTTGATCCTGTAATCCTTGATCCTGACACAGGCAAAGAAGTAGAAATTCCAAATCAAGAAGGGGCGCTATTTATTAAACGTCCTTGGCCTGGCATGGCTAGAACCGTATACGGTGATCATGGCAGATTTATTGAAACTTATTTCAGTAGGATTCCCGGCCTTTATTTTACGGGCGACGGAGCCAAAAAAGACGAGGATGGATACTACTGGATTATTGGTAGGATCGACGATGTCCTGAATGTTTCAGGCCATCGACTAGGAACCGCAGAAGTCGAATCGGCTCTCGTCTTGCATCCTCAAGTTGCTGAGGCAGCGGTCGTCGGATTCCCTCATGATATCAAAGGCCAGGGAATTTACGCATTTGTGACACTAAACACAGGCGTAGAAAAATCTGACGCCCTCAAGAAAGAACTTGTACAGATGGTTCGGACGCAAATTGGACCAATAGCGACTCCAGATGCTATTCAATGGGCTGATGCGTTGCCTAAAACCAGGAGTGGAAAAATCATGAGACGTCTGCTAAAGAAGATTGCCGCTGGCAGTGTTGAAGAACTTGGCGATATTTCAACATTAGCAGATCCCTCAGTCATGGAAAATCTTGTCAAGGATCGCGTAAAGATCTAGTCAACACTGTTAAGTCTTTATTTAAGGTGAGGTTAGCTTCTGGAATTAATTTTCATGAGCAAACCTCACTCTCCAACATTAAATCAAGATGTTACATCTTTTATTTTCATCGACTCAGGCTTGGGGTTGTTTCTCATCAAGACATATTTTTCCTTCAGGAATCAGGGATAGCTTGATTTACTTGCCTAGGTTGTTGTAATTGATAATTATAGCTGAATCTCATGACGATGTTTTTCGCAAGGTAGCTTGTTGGCATAGTTCGATCACGCAAGAAAAATTGAGGTGAAAGTTGGCTTTCAAGGTAGGGGTAGTTCGAGACACCAGATATCTCGATCACAAGCCAGGTTTGATTCATCCTGAGAGTCCGAGTCGATTGCGAAGCGTCTATCGGATGCTCGACAAGGAATTCGGCAACCGGGTTGTCCATCTGGACCCGCAGCTTGCTACCCTTGAGCACCTGGAAATGGTTCACACACCCAGTTATGTCAAATTGATCATGTCTACTGCGGAGAGAGACTTTACCACGTTGGCTTCAGATACTTTCGTAAGCTCTAAGTCATATCTGGCTGCCTGGTTGGCAGTCGGGGGATGCATCAGAGGAATTGACGCATTATTTTCTGAAAGCGTGAGGTCATGTTTCTGCTTGGGACGTCCTCCAGGGCATCATGCGCTGACTCACAGGGCAGGCGGTTTTTGTATTTTCAACAATATCGGTGTCGCCGCCAAATACGCTATTGCAAAATATGGCGTGGAAAGGGTGCTTATTGTTGACTGGGACGTTCATCACGGGAACGCCATACAGGATCTGTTCTATTCTGACGACAGAGTTCTCTATTTCTCATCTCATTATATGGGTTGGTATCCCAACACTGGCGACTGGGAAGAGACAGGAGAGCTTAAAGGAAAAGGATACAACGTAAATGTTCCGGTTCCCAAGGACATGGTCGATGCCGATATAATTCATATTTATCGTGATGCCTTGAGCCAAATAGTTAAAAAATACAAGCCTCAGCTTTTTCTTGTCGCTGCAGGTTTTGATGCTCACAAAGATGATCCACTAGGTAGGACCAGGCTGACTGAAAAGGCCTACTATTGGTTGACACAGTTGATCCTTCAACTCAGTGATTCGGTCAATAGCGCCCCAATACTTTTTTCCCTCGAAGGTGGATATGACAACTATGCCCTTGCTATCTCGATAAAAGAGGTCCTGAGCAATCTTGCGTTCGAGGGTAGACGAGAGAGAATCCCGTCTTTTAAATCTGAGAAAGCTCAAGAAGTGCTGGACAAGTTAAGAAGTGTTCACAGCAAGCACCGTATTTGGACAGCCTGATTGAAAAGCTTGAACAATTCGATGTCTAAAGATAAACTGAACTTTGACCCTGGGCTGATTTCAGAATAGTGATTCAAACAGGGGTTTCCGGTCAACTCTCGTTGGTTAAAACAACACAACCAACTGTTGACAATAAATATACAAAATACGCAACACAATATAAACATTGCATTCTATTAAACATAAATTCCCTGATTGGTTTGTTCTGGATAGCAAGAAAAATCATCCCGATATGATAAGCGCAAGAATTAAACCGCAAAACCCTTCGGCCAATCTCAAGTCTTATTATGAAGCTTGTCGCAACTTCTCTTGGTCAAAACTTGAAGATCATTTCACGTCAATAAACTCCGGGAGCTGCAACATAGTCTCGCAGATGATCGACAGGTGGGTTTTGGATGAACGGTGTGCCCATAAACCGGGTTTTATTTTTGTTGCTGACGGCGATGATGGACGTTTCACATATTTTATGTTGAAAGAATATTCTTGCCGTTTGGCAAATCTCTTGGTTTCCCACGGCCTGGAGAAAGGTGACCGTCTTGTAATTAACCTGGCTCCATGTTCCAAGATGTATTTGATGATGCTTGCCTGCGCTCGTGTCGGTGTAATTTTTTCGGTATTTGATGTTGGTCTAGGAACGGATGCCCTTGATCACATGCTGATAGATATCAAGCCTAAAGCAATTCTCACTGATCTACTCACAGCCCCGATTTTTGATACTCTCACGTATAAAGATTTCGATAAGGTTTTTGTTGTAGGATCCGAAAATACACTGGTTTTTGAAAATGAAATTTTGATTGATGACGTGATTGGTCAGTATGAACCAGAATTTCCTGCAAGGGAGTTTTCTCCTGATACACCTCTTTTTATGGTCTACATTTCTGGCGCGACTTCAGCTCCCAAAGGTGTAACACATTCACACAGGACAATGCTTGGAGCATTTGCGACTGCCAGATATGTTCTTGACTTGAATCAAGATTCGGTTTTTTGGTCGGATGCTGACCCTTCTACTATGGTTGGCATTGTATATGGTTGTTTTGCGCCTTGGCTCTGTGGGGCAACGGCAGTGACTCTGGGGATTCCTTTTTCTCCCTCGGCCTGCTGTCTGGCTCTTGAAAGGCTCGGAGTCTCTGTCTGGTTGACTAATCCGCTAAACTTGGAAAGATTGAAGCTCGGGGGAGACGATCTCTCGGCTGGTTATGACTTTTCGAAACTCTCTCATGTAGTCTCAATAGGTAAGAATCTTGATCCGGAAATGTTCTATTGGGTTAAGGACAAATTCAAGGTAGGACCCCATGATTCGTGGGCGATGACCGAAGCCGGCATGATTTGCATGGCCAACTATCCCTCGGAACAGATAAAGCTTGGCTCCATGGGAAAGCCCTTTCCGGGGATTGAAGCACGTATAATCGATGAAAAGGGAGAGGAACTGCCTATCTTGACTTTGGGGGAATTGGCCTTTAGAGCCAATTGGCCTTCTCTGATGCTGGGAATATGGAATAGCGACTCTAGAACTCAAGCATATTACAGGGATGGGTGGTTTCTGACCGGAGACTTGGCTCTCAAAGATGAGGATGGATACTATTACCATCACGGAAGGCGTGATGATTTATTGAGAGTTGGATGCAAATGCGTCGGGCCTTACCTGATTGAGATTGTAATGAGAAAGCATTCTGCGGTAGATGATGTTGCGGTCATTCTCAAAAGGGGTGGGGGCGATGATGCCTTTTTCAAGGCCTATGTAACAACCAAGAACGGTGAATCACCATCTGTGGAATTGTCTGAGAGCCTTCTCAGATTTGTGAAAAGCTCCATGAATGAAGAAATTCCGGTACAAGAAATCGAGTTTGTTAAAGAATTGCCCAGGTCATCCAATGGTAATGTTTTGCGCCGAGTCTTGTCCGCCTGGGATTTAGGACTGCCTGCTGGCGACTATTCAAAGCTTTCAGGATGCGCTACAGAGATCTGACCGTCTGTGTTACATTGTTCACGATTTAATAGTTGGTTTGGCGCAACTTCATGGTAAAGAAGTGACACAGATTGATTCCAATTTGGGGATAAATTCTCATTATTGCTTGAAACTGTTGATGTCTTAGAACATATGCCTCAGTCTTGGATGCGGCTACGCACGTGGCATTTGGAGACATTCGTGTAAAAAGGCTCAGTTCTCCCATAAAGGATCCAGGTCCGATCGTAACCTTTTCTACCTGCTCAGGAGTTCCATAACCTTTGTAAATAGTTATATCTCCGCTTACAATAAGGTATATGGACGAGTTTTCCTCTTGCTCCCTAATTAGGATATCTCCAGGCTCGTAATGTTCTACGTTTACTACCGATGCGATAGCATGAAGTTCTCTAACACCCATCCCCTCAAATATACTAAATGTCTTGAGATTGTTTATTTTATCAACGATTTGGGGCATCACACCTACCTCATTGTTAACACAGTTCAAGGCGTACATCGCCGCTTCACGGACTTTCTGGAACGGATCATTCAATTGTGCTTCTAGAACCGGTATAAACGATTTTTCAGGGAAAGTGTCGGCGATTACTAGTATGGCTAGGAATCTCTTTACAGAATCATCTGAACTGGCTAAGAAAGTCAGAACCCTCTGATAAGTTTCCTGACGAATTAAAGGGAATAACTTCCGACCTTTTTCGATCTTTTCAACTAGTGGAATTTCCTCTATGAGTGGTATCAAAAAGGGCACGATTTCACGCTGCACGGAGTTTTCCACCAATTCAATGGCGAGTGACGCTGTTTCGCCTTGGAGCGCCTGATACATGAGCCTCATGTCTGCATGTGAAATCCATAAGGCAAAAAAAATCAGACTCAAGGTTTCGTCATTGTCCTCCTCTAGATATTTTCTCAACATCTCGACCGAGGAAGATTGTGGCATTGAGTTAAGGGCATGAATCGCCACAAGATTTGAATATGCCAGGGCCAATTCTTTCCCTAGAAAAGGGATTAACTCAAAATTCTTGAGTCCAGATAACCTTATCACCTCGAGAATAGTATGTTTCGATCTGGTTTTACCGCTAAGCAGAGATACCTCAAGATAAGGTAATATCTCCTCTCCATAACACATCAAGGCTTCCATTGCCGCTTTTCTAACATCATCGTTTTCGTCGCCGAGGAGCTTGATAAGATGATTAACCGCCCTCATGTCCTTGGTTCCCGTGCATGATAAAGCGGCTTCGGCTCTCGTCAGCGGGTTATCGTCTTCAAGTAATTTCAGGGCAACATCAGGATCTATCCGAGGGGCCTCAATCATTATGCCATCATCTGGCTTGTCTGACCTTACTTCGACTGACACCGGTCCATACTGAACAGCTCCGGAACCTCCATCAAAAGCTCTGACTGACTCTATTTGATCGAAATCTATTTCGCGCTCTACAATGACCTGCTTCAGGGTTTTCTTATACCGCTTTCTAAACAGAAAGGTTTCATAAACCCAGTGAACAGCCAGGACCAAAGCGACAGCTGAAAAATACCTTGCGCTAAGTATCGGCTTGAGGAAAATCATTATGAGAGAACCTAAAAGCATACCCACTTTCAACACTGTTCCCCGAACGAAGGTACGACTCCAGTTCTGCAATTCTGACGGTATTATGTTGAAGAAAATTTTGTTGACAGGACCGGCCACCGCGCGTTGGATAAGAATCGTGGAAAACTGTCCATAAGCTGCAACAAATATATTGAAAAAGCCCAAGAGTCCAGCAAACAAGAATGTGAAATTTAGCGGTTGAATCAATGCCGAATTTGTAAGTCCTATGGTCTGGTAAATTCTCCCCATGAAAAAGAGAAGAAAAAAAGAAACCAGCGTGGTTGTGCCCCTGAAAATGCTCAAGAAAGAAATCAGGGCCTGCTCAGAATGAAAAGTGGCATTGGCTATTTCACTGAACTGAT
>JBFXII010000172.1:0-6765 GCA_050176095.1 Desulfomonilaceae bacterium | reverse complement strand
CTCTGACGCTCTAAATGAAGAAGTAATCCAACAACTACCTATTTTCCCGAAATTAGGCAGAGTTCCAGAACCAAACTGGCAATGGGTAGATGAGGAATCTCAGGAGAAAATACTCGAAGTGCTGGACGCTGACGATTATTTCGCAATATATTTCCTAATGTGTCATGGATGCCGAACTGGTGAATTACGAGCGTTAAAACATAAAGATATTGACCTTCAAAAAAACACAGTAACAATCAGAAGATCATTTTCGGGGGATCAGATCAGAGAAACGACCAAATCTAAACGGTCTCGGGTTCTTCCATTAGATGAATCTTGGCGAGATCTATACGAATCGAGACCCACGCCAATCAATGATGATATGTTCGTATTCACCAAGAATGGGAAACCTTTGTCCCATACATGGCTAAGTAAACAATTCCGAAAGGCATGTGACAAAATTGGAATAGATGGGCTGACCCTCTACCAAGCGACACGTCACAGTTTAGCCTCTCAAGCGGCCAATAGGGGCGAGAGCCTCTATTTGATTGGAAAAATGTTGGGCCACTCCACATCCAAAATGACGGAGAGATATAGCCATGTAGAAACAAACGCCTTAAAACAGATTTCACGCAGAAATTCAAAAAAAGTTGTCAGCAAGTTGTCAGCAAGCGGATTTGTGTCAAAACATTAAATAATTAAAACAATAGGTTGTGAATTCTTCAACGGGTTCAAATCCCGTTTCCCGCTCCACAAAAGAGTGAAATCATTACAGGTAGAGCCCTAAATTGTGCAATTTGGGGCTCTTTTTTTTTGAGCACGTCCAATAAGTTAGCTTTTAGAAATCGTCGGAACTTTGTATTAGGGGGAAACCTGACGTGTGGGTGCGATAAAACTGCCGAGCTATCAAACGTTGGTGATCATTCGTGCCGATGCTTTGTGGCTTGAGGAAACGTCATTTCCCGGAGTAATGATAATAGAGAATTCCCGTGTCCTGAGGGAATTTCCTTTTGTACAGGGAACTCTATTGGATAAACGAAGATATTCCCATTTTTAAACAAAAGAGGTAAAAGCGTAACATGAAAAATACCTATGTCGAGACAATATTCCGGAGGGAAACTCTGTTGATATTTTTGAAGGAGGTCGAAATTGAAAATATCCGCATCAACAATAAGGCAATTGTTGGAAATTGACCCGACGTTCATAAGTCCTCTGTCTGAGGAACGCAGGAGACAACCTTTTGAGGGTTCTAAGGTTGATCTGACTCTAAACTCAGTATTTACACTTGCTCGTTCCAATGACAGTTTCAGCTCTTTTATGGGGGTCAACTTAAGAAAAACGCCTCCCACCATCGAGATTAGGCCAGATCATTTGCCAATCAGCCCTTCTTTGGCGCGTGTGGGGCAAGGTTGGATGTTGACTACCGGGTACTATTTGCTTCAGACGGTTGAACAGCTAAACATGCCACCGTGGCTCATTGGGGTGATTAAGGAGCGCACTACTGTGTTTCGGAATGGCTCGATCATTCGGGTAACTGACGCTGATCCAGGATTTTGCGGCCACATTACTGCCGGTCTTTATGTGCCACCTAATTCTCAACTAACATTGGAGAAAAACGCAAGATTCTTGAGTGTGAAGTTCGAGCCGATAGTAGAGATATTTTTCGAGAATGGAGAGCCTGACGCCTTTTCGTTGTCTGTTGATCCGGAGAACAACGATCCGTACAATGGAATATGGGGAGGTAAAAAGAAATCGACCGAGGGCATGATAGAAAGAGGATATTAAGGCGCCGATCTTTGGATCGGGACACACGTTTGAGATTGGTTTGAATTTAGAGAATGTCGAGCGCCAAAACAAAAAAATGATCAACGATCCCTCAGATCTACTGGCAGAAGCGTTTCTCCACGATCCTCTATTTGAGCATCTTTGGCCGAACACAGAACAGAGGGCTAAACAGCTAAAGACGGTAATGGATTTTCTTCTTTCCTTTGCCAGTGAAAAAGTTTTTATAAACGATTCTGATGGTGAGTTAGTCGGAATTATCGGCGTATTTTCACCCGGGAAGTATCCTCCGAGTTTCTTGGGTTCTGTGATTCTGCTGACGAAAATGCCCTGGATTATTGTCAAGATGTTGTGGAGTTCCTCGTGGCAGGCAATTAAGAAGCTAAAGAACATTCTCAAGAAGATAGAAAACATACATCCCCATCAACCTCATTGGTATATAATGGTAATAGGGGTCAAACAGTCCCATCAGGGTAAAAAGATCGGCTGGAAATTGATAGAGCCAATTCTGCTCAAAGCCTATGAGCAAAAAGTCATTGTTTATTTAGAATGCTCCAACCATAGGAGTCTTCAATTTTACCTCAAGCTTGGGTTTGAGGTGAAAGAAGAGTTGATTCCTTTTACGGGTTGTCCTCCAATCTGGGGATTGATCAGAGAACCAATAGCGCTTTCATGACCTTCGGAGACTGCGTTCCGTGGAATAAATTAAGGTGATGATCGAATATATTGGTTATTGCTAACTTTTGTTTTTGCTTGTTGTCAGCATTTTGAAAGTTTGTTGAAAGTCACATCCGCTTAGAATTCATCCTTTCTATTTTTGTATCCCTCATGCTAAGGTGCATTGACTCCAAGAAAACCAAAAAGCAGTAAGTGCAATTTTTATAGGGCAAGGGGAGCTTCTTTTTCGCCTATGAGTTGAGGCAATGGAATGAATATGAAGATTAGTTCATCACAGGAACCTAGGATTTATGTTGCGGGCCACACTGGCATGGTGGGATCAGCCATTTGCAGACGACTGTCGTCTGAGAACATGAATTTGGTCAAGCCTTCAAAAAGGGTGGATTTAACTAATCAGGAAGCAGTTAATGAGCTCATTTCGGAACTGAAACCCGACTGGATCTTTCTGGCTGCCGCTAAGGTAGGGGGCATAAGGGCAAATTCTACCTATCCTTCCGATTTTATCTACGCGAATTTGATGATTGAATGTAATTTGATGCGAGCTGCATTTGAAAACAACGTAAGCAAGCTGATGTTTTTGGGCAGTTCATGCATTTATCCGAGGAATTGTCCCCAACCTATAAAAGAAGAATATCTTCTTTCGGACTATCTGGAGCCGAGCAATAAACCCTATGCGATTGCCAAGATCGCAGGCATAGTCATGGCTCAATCGTTTTGCCATCAATACGGCTGCAATTTTATGTCGGTAATGCCTTCCAATTTATATGGTCCAAATGACAACTTCGATTTAATGGATTCGCATGTAATTCCGGCGCTTATGCGAAAGACGCACGAAGCGAAGGTGAACGGAGCTGGGTCTGTAGAAGTCTGGGGAACAGGAAAGCCTTATAGAGAGTTTCTCCACGTTGATGATCTTGCAGACGCCTGTTTATTTCTGATGAAGAACTACAATTCACCGGAATTGATTAACATAGGTTCTGGTCATGACCAAACCGTTCTGGAGCTCGCCAACACTATAAGAGAAGTTGTTGGTTATGAAGGCGAAATCAAATTTAACACAGCTATGCCGGATGGAACCCCGAGAAAATTGTTGGACATTTCTAAATTAAAAGCCCTTGGATGGGGTCCGTCGATTCCACTGAGAGAAGGTTTGGCCCAAACATATCGATGGTATGTTGAAAATGAGAGAGCGGCACGAAAATAATCGCTTACCCTGGCCTCATGACGACTAATAAATGTTTTTAGAATTTACTATTATACCTTGCTATTATGGACATAGAAATCATCCGGCTTCGAGAGCTTTTAAATTGATGTCAAGATATTTAGGTGGGGTAGACTGTTTTACAGCTTCCTTCATAGTTTCGAGATCGAATGGCAATAGGTTTTTTCTCGTAAGAATACCGAGCATTATTACATTGGCGCTCTCTGAGAGTCCAAGTTCTTTGGCCCTGGCGCTTGCTGCAACTGGAATCACCTGCCCGGCTACTTTTCGGAGTTCGTCTTCTATTTCGTGCAAGGGCGGATAATGTGCCATGCCTAATCTGACTGACAGTGGTTGAAAGCGCTGAGTATTGTAGATGACGGTCCCTTGTTTTCTCATGAACGGAATTGCTCTGAGGGCTTCTAAAGGTTCCAATGAAAAGATGATATCAGCCGTACCCTTAATTATAAGGGGACTACCAGTCAAACCCCTGCCGATTCGCAATGTTGAAACGACCACACCGCCCCTTTGGGCAAGTCCGTGAGTCTCGGATCCAATAGCATCTAAACCCTTTAAGTTTGATGCCTTGGAAAGTATATTGGTTACAGAGCCAATTCCAAATCCACCGACTCCGCACACGTATATGTTGAGAGCGTTGTCATTCATTTCATACTCTCCTGAAATCCTCAATTCGTTTCATAGGTTTGTTTTTTAACGGACAGGTCTGGACACAACTGGCGCAGCCAATACATAAGTCGGTGTTGATCTGAACCTTTCCCTCGTCCGTGGATTCAATAGCGGGACAGGCAAACTTTTTTAGGCAATTCTGGATGTTCTTGCAGATGTCGAGATCTATTCGTAACGGATTTGCCAGGACGCCTGCCTTTTTTTCAATCCTGGACCTGCGCAAGGCGCAAGGCTCATCCTGAATGACCACCGCCACGCCACCTTCGGGAGAATGAGCAAATTCAAAAGCCCTTTTGAGAGCGTCTTCAACCTTGGCTGCCTCATAAGACGGAACTCTTTCGACAAATTTTACGCCAAAAGCCCTTAAAACATCATCAATAGAAATTCGCACAGTCTCACCTTGAGAACCGAATCCGCTGTTAGGGTTTGGCTGATGGCCAGTCATGGCGGTAATACCGTTGTCCATTACCATTATCACCTGACGGTGTTTGTTATAGACAGCATTCACGATTCCGGGCATAGCAGCGTGAAAAAAGGTCGAATCCCCAACAAAACTCAAGACCGGCTCATCGGGAAAGGCCCTCGAGACGGCGCTAGCCGCCGGGGCCCCGGATCCCATGCAGTAGAGAAGATTACCAAGATTATATGGGGGTAAAAACCCAAGGGAATAGCATCCTATGTCGGCCATGGAAAAGGCTTCCTTTTCTTTGCCCATAGCACGTTTGGCTGCGAAAAAGGCAGTTCTGTGGCCGCATCCTGGACAGAGTTGAGGAGACCTCACCGGGACCGTCTTGGAGGACTCCGAAAAGTCGAGTTTAGGGCTGATCCCGAGATGGCCTGAAATTATCCCTACCATTCTTGTTGGATCATATTCGCCTATCATGAGCTCAATTTCGTCGGGCTGACCCGATTTTCCGATTATTTTACAAGATATTCCGTTGTCAAGACACATAAGCTTGACATCGTTTTCTATTACCGGGTCGAGCTCTTCAAAAACGTAAACTTCATGAGATGATCCGATGAATTTAATGAGGCTATTTTTGGGAATCGGATGAGTGATCCCCAATTTGAGGACATCCGCGCCAATGCCGAGATATTCGAGGGCGCTGACAGTTGATTGAAAAGTGTGACCATAGGTGATAATCTTCAGTTTTGATGACCCCGAACCGACCTTTACGGTCTTGTTGACCAATTCATTGTCTAACTCAGAGCCTATTCTTTGAAGGTTTTGCAAGGCTTTTCTCTTGAGGGGAGGGAAAGTGCCCGGCAGAGGAATGTAGCCACCATCACGCTGCATGATTTGGTTATCCCATTTGGGATCCATTTTAGATGGAGTTATATCATCAAGCGTTACTGGACCGGTTTGATGACAGGTCCGTGTAGTAGTCCGAATGAAAACTGGCGAGCTGTATTTTTGAGAGAGATTCATCGCCAATTTGAAAAAGTCTTTGGCCTCTTGAGGTGTGGAAGGCTCCAGGAAGGGCAAGTAGCCGATACGGGCATAATATCTGTTGTCCTGTTCATTTTGTGAGCTTAAATGGCCAGGGTCGTCACCTAGGATAACAACCAATCCTCCAGGCATTGTCAGATACGATAGCTGAACAGCAGTGTCCGACGCCACGTTCAAGCCTACGGATTTCATCCAACACACAGATGGTCTTCCGACTATTGCCGATGTGGCAGCAACTTCCAATGCAACTTTTTCGTTAGTAGATATCTCGAAATAAATGTTGGCTTCTTGAGAAATTGCCAGCAATGCGTTGGCCATTTCAGCAGTTGGGCTACCTGGATAACAGGCTGCGACCTGAACCCCGCTTTCTATCATTCCCCGGACAAAACCATAGTTTCCCATCACGTTGATGGCGCTTCCTTTGGGCCCTAATAGCTGATCAAATTCTGACATTTACTTCCTCATCGGCGCCGAATTTTTTATGCTTCACCTTCATAAATATTCTTCATTATTTGATTTTGTCAAGAATTGTGGCTCATATATGTTTCGGAAATCAAGAATTGTTCAAAAGCCTGTCAAATAACTAGGTAATGAATGGGGTCGAAAAAAGGTCTCATTGTCGCCGAAGTTTGTAAATTGTCACTGCTTGGTTCGGAAGTCCTTCTTCACTTATAGAGACAGTTTTCTTTTCTGGCCTGAATCCATTTCGCGTAAGTCGGCCCATGAATCGATTGACCACCATCCGCTCCCTGTCGACAATGATCAAACTACCATTTTGTTTCAACGCTCTGTTTATTAAGTCGATAAGTGAGCTATGAAAAAAATAATCATAGACTATCTCGGCCCCGATGATGATATCGGGGGTTCCGAGTTGGCCAGGGGATTCCCAATCCATTGTTAAAAAAGTTATATTATCGTTTTTAGCGCCATTCGCGACTGCGTTGGATCTTGCAGTGTCTAAAGCCTTTTCCACATAATCGCTGAAAGT
>JBFXII010000171.1:0-6793 GCA_050176095.1 Desulfomonilaceae bacterium | reverse complement strand
TTGAGTTTTTCCGAAATCTCATATGCGGACAGATGAGGTTTTAACGATGTCAGTTTGCCCATGAATTACCTCCCCAAAATGTTGGGGATGGGTATAACAAATTATTTTAGAAATCGCGAACTGGTATGAGATATTCCTGAACAAGCGAGTGTGGTGATATCCGTGGCCGTCCAGTCGGCGGCCTCTTGTCTATATCGTTTGTTGATGCTTCTATATGTACAGGAAAGCCGTTGTCACTATCCCCGGCCCTGTGAGATATGGCGTAAGTCCTGGAATTGATGACGGCAGCCCTGGGAGAATACGATAGATCATTAAATCCAAGGGTCCTTAACAACGGACCCATCCACATCTCACGTGTCTGTGAAACTGATGACTTCCCAGGATCAACCTTTCGCAATCCTGCCTTGAATGCCGCCCAAAAATCCCTGGCGTCCGACCAGCTCGCCGCTATCTCATAATCCAGATCAGTTTTTCTTGATAACCCAAAATCCTGCGGTGTTTGTCCCGGGGCTTCCCCTGTGCTGATGGCTTCCAATGATTCGGGTGGAATCAAAGCCCCTTCCATCTCGACTGAAGTGAATTTCATGAGTCATCCCCTAACTCAAATAACCCTACAATTATGTCCCATCAACAAAAATTATTCATAATCAGCTTTGTTTAGCTAGGTCTACAGCCCCATCCCTGCGGAATCCTCAATAGAAACAAAATGGCTGTCCCACGCTTTACACTACTAACAGCGGCCCCCGAATTGGGTTTGTTTTTTGGCTGGTACTATTCTGTTTTTTCGAAAATCATTTTCTTGTATGCTTCAGGCACTCATTTTAAAATCCAGCTCACCGTTGACCTATCCGTAAAAACTCTCCGGAACCAAACCGATCTTGTTGATGTTCTGATTCACAAACTGAAGACTTTCATGCGTTTTTATTACTTCCTCATAATCCCAGTATTTTAACTTTTCGGTAAGATCCTTTACTCCTTCAGCGTGCTTCTTGATCTTTTCAATCTGAACCTGGTCCGAGACCGCTACTATACCTTGGACCGCCGGATTGTTTAGGGATTTAAGCAGGTTCATCATCAAGCTGTCCAGGCTCCCTTTGGTCTGAACTTCAAACACGTAAATGACCCGCCCCATGTTCCCTATTTTGACTTCCCATATTGTGTCGACTTTAGAGCCTGCTGCGACTGTTTGTTCCTCTTTCGCCACAAAGCCAAGCCATTCACCAATATCTCTTAATTTGGACCTTATCTCGTTATGAATGAACACCGCCTCACCAGGTGGCACAGATGTTGGGTCGGATTGCTCTCCCTCATTCTCTCCGTTGCCTGATCCTTGGGGAATCATAGCGCCATCCATTTCCCACAAAAAGTAGTCCACTCCCAAGAGATCTATGTCAGGCATTCCTGCAGCTTCAATCTCTTTTCCAATTTGCTTGCAGGTCAAGCATAGTCTCTCATAAAATTTTCCATCTATCTGATAATCGTATTTTGGCAGTTTGCTTATACCGAGATAGCCTAACCCATTAAGCACACTTCTATTCCAGATTGCGTATTCTCTAGGTTTGGTCTTGCATAGGATCTCACTCATCATCGCCGGTCCCATGCCCTTGACGCTCGATCTGAACTTGTCCCATCTCTGAACTATCGGGTCTTGACCCCGGACAAAATATGCAAGCTGGACTCTGAAATTTTCGAGTCCGGATTTTGTAATAATTTTGTCCACTACGTAATGTTTATTGCCCCACATCATCATGGCCCACAAACCGTGCAAATACTCATAAACATCTTCAGGTGTCATGGCCATGATATCTTTTTCAGTATATTGTCCATAAAATTTCGCCATGGACCGCCGTTCTTGAAGTACCGTCTCAAACTGACCGGGGTGTATCTTGTATTTTTCAACGTATTCTTTTGCTAGCTTCTTCAGCAATTCCCTATTCATAATTCCACCGCCACCTCAACCCTCAAGCTATCACAATCTGACAAACCTAAAACCAGCAAGGAATTTAATGCGTCACATAGACCATCCGCATGTAGTCAAACCAAAATAATATCAGATTTCGTCAATCAAGTGCTTTCGCCACACCCCCCCATCTCCTATTATTGGTGTTACGTTTAATATAGGTTATTACACAACCCTGACTCAGCGGTCAATCTTCTCCGTCCCTATCGTGTTTCCGTACCTATCCCTGACTATGATTTCATCACCCCGCCGTGTCCGCGTCTCCTCCAAATTTCCATACCTGTCCCGAACTTCCGTCCGTCCCCCACGATCCCGCCAGGTCTCAACCAGATTGCCGTACCTATCCCTGACCACCTTGTCAGCCTGGACCACCGAGCTACCCATCATCAAAACCGCTAGAACCAATAGTGTTTTCATCCTACTCCTCCTCGTATCAATTTCATAAATACCTTTGAAAACAATCATACGACACATGTGTGCCAAACGAGGACATTCCATTTTTATTTTTTTCTGGTGACAAAAAAATTTTAAATCAGTCTCTTAAGCATTCCAGATAGCCTGATGTGCGCTAGGTTCACCCTTTAAAATGCTTTCGTTTCAGACCTTTTTATTCATCCGGCCATCACACACTCACATTTCCTAGTTCATGGTTCCACAATATCCCTGTCGGCCAATGGGGTTCGGATTTTCATTGTGGCGCGATTCCATAGCGGTACCGATTAGAGCAACATGATAGAGTTTATTCTAGCTGAACACATCCTTATTTGATATATTATCGACGTAACTAACTGTCTCTGAATCTGATTAGCTTGAAAATTTCTCCCGGATAACCAATTGACACTGGGGGCTCAAGCAGCCGGATCTGTTTCCATCGCAGCAGTTTATAAAGTTCTGAAGTTAGCTATTTAACAGATCCCGCATGAATGGAAATTTCATAAAATAGGGCTCTAACTAAATGTTTGGGGAGTCTAGGCGTCAATGAATGCTGAAAAAAAGAAAATCGGAACCAGGGATTTGATGGTTGGGAGAGAATACCTGCATCGTAATGGATCATTCATTCGAAAAATTGAAAAAATAGAAGGGAACACCATCTCCTGAATTGACAAATATGGATATGAGGTATGCAGCAAAACTTCTTTTATCAAATCTGGCCCCCATCTAGACTCGACTGATGAAGGGGATGGTGACCAGGCATCCAGATTTGGATTTGATAAACGTATGGGTGATGCTTCCAAGGCTAGTTTCACGCTTCGCGACGAAGCAAACGCCATGACCGCCTACGCCTTCCGAAGCACTTTTCTCGAAGATTTGCACGCCGGTGAACATGCAGAATTGTTCGAAAACCCTAAATACAAAAGGATCGCAGACTTCGAAATGAAACAATTAATGACAGAGGCCTCCACAATAATGGAGGCCCTCCTGAAAATGAAAAAGGAAAATCGCGAACAATATCAAGAATTCATTCAAGCATGCGTAATCTTATACACGCAAGGTTTCGAGGAATAGAATAGACATCTTGACGATGTGCCCGTACAGTATGTGGCGCAACACTGGAAAGACGTTAGAAGCATTACTAAATATGCTATTTTCACTCATTAATAACGCCACAGGCCAGGAGGCCGAGAAACTGACTTTTGTTAATTTAGGTAAAATTTCTACATGTCTTGTTAACAAATCGGGAACACTTTGAGGGCGGCTGTATGAGTACTGAAGACATTCTCGAAGGCATTAAGGCAGAGATTGAAGCCACGCCGGAATACTATGATTTGAAAATTCGTGATGTGAAGAGGGACAACGATTTGTGGCGTATATACATTGACCCATCGAACATATACTCGAACGATGGCCCAGAAAAAGTTGTCTTGGACGATTCTTTTGAAGGAGCATCTGTCTGGTGGGGTGGACCACCCAAAGGAGGGGGTAACATTCTTTCGGTTATTCCCGAAGAAGAACAAGTTGTCATCCGTTACGCTACTGTTAAGCCGCCTGCCAGTGGTGGAATTATTAGACTATACCCACCTCATTACCTGGAAGGCCTTTACAATCTTTGGATGGATGACGACTGGAGCAACAGATCATCCAAGATTCTCTCAGAACTCTCAGATGCTACACCTAAAACTGATGTGGGGCTTTCGACAGAGCGTTTTCCTTGGTTACGTGATAGGCAATCAACAGCCTTTACACTCGTTAGTTTCGTCCACAGTTTTTTATGGGGACCTCCTGGCACTGGTAAGACAACTACTTTGGGGGCTCTTTTGGCCCAATACCTTTTGGAACGTTCCAACTCAAGGATACTTTTGCTTTCTACGTCTAATCAAGCCGTTGACCAAGCGATCGTAGCGATTGACGAGTCTTTGGAGAAGTGCGGAAAGAACGAATTAAGAAAGAAAATATTTCGTATAGGGAACCATTTTATTTCTTCTCATTATGAAGGCCGTGAGCACCTGATACCGGTGAAGGATCTATCTCTGGTTCAGGCTCTCGGCAGAGAAGAGGCCGCCCGACCTGATCCCTCAAACGTTCATAAATATGATCAATGGAAACGACATATAGAATCCTTGAGAATGAAGATTCGTCATCAATCTAGTCAAATATTTGAAACAGCACGGGTGGCTGGATTGACTGCAACACGAGCTATCTTTGATTTGGAAAATCTTAAATCACGCGCCCCATATGATTTGGTCGTGTTCGACGAGGCCAGCCAGGTTGGTTTGGCGCATGCGCTTGCGCTACTGCCTCTGGGAAAAGCTCGGATTTTTGCTGGAGACCCAAAACAGCTCTCCCCAATAGTGAGGAGCCGAACCCGTGAAGCCAGAAAATGGCTTGGGCGTTCTCCCTTTTCTTTCATGACAGCGATTTCAGGAAATGCATGTATGTTGGACGAACAATCGAGAATGGCTGAACCAATTTGCGGCATTGTCAGCAACGTATTTTATCACGGTCATCTCAAAGTAGCAAAGAACTGTGCAAGAGATCCAGAATGGACAATGAAGAGAAACATCAGATTGGAGGACGGTACAAAAGAACACCATGTAGTCATTAAGAAAATAAGTCAGGATGGAGCTTGGTCAACCAAATACAGCGGGCTAATTCGTTTTGAGTCTGCTCAGAGTATGGTTAAAATGATCTCGGATGGAATAGAGAAAGGTTTCCTTAAAAAAAAGGAACTGGTGGTACTTACACCATTTCGTGCCCAGAGGAGCTTAATCAAGGTTGTCTTAAAAAAAGAAGGGCTAACAGGCATAAGGGTTAGCACAGTCCATAGAGCTCAAGGTAGTGAATCTCCAGTAGTTTTTTTTGATCCGGTACAGGGGGCAAACAAATTTCTGGATAGCGAAGAAGGACGACGGCTGGTAAATGTCGCCTTGAGTCGGGCTCAGGGGAAGCTTGTTATTTTTCTATCTGATGCAGATCGCAAAAACCGGATCTTTGATCAGATATGTAATATCGTTGAGTCCAGTGGCAAGAAAACTGAAGCAGTCTCGATTTGCCACTATTGGAAACAGCCAGACTTCCCGGAATGTGCTATTGGCAAGATCGTAATGGTTGGAACCAACGTTGGGCGGTTCATAGAAGTTCGCGATGGCGGCAAAAAATTCACTATTGCAAACTTGGTCACTGGCAAAGACCAGGTATTCGTAACAGCTAACCTAAATAAATTGTGCGCACATTAGTTTTCATTCCAGTAAAAGAGGCAATCCAGAAATGATCAGATAGTGTCCCGTAAAATTTTCTCGCGATTGCAAGCTTTTTGTTCGGTCATTAAACCTGAGACGATTTGTTTCCTTCCCAGTGCCGAAAACTGGCAAAGCTTGAATCGCAAACGTAGGACTATTTCTCTATCTTCTCCGTCCCGATCGTATTGCCGTATCGGTCCCTGACAATGTTTTCGTCTCCACGCCGTGTCCGGGTTTCCTCCAGATTTCCATACCTGTCCCGAACTTCCGTCTGGCCCCCACGATCCCGCCAGGTCTCAACCAGATTGCCGTACCTATCCCTGACCACCTTGTCAGCCTGAACCAAAGAACTGGCCATCATCAAAACCGCTAGAACCAATAGTGTTTTCATCCTACCCCTCCTCGTATCAATTTTATAAAAACCCGCTCAAAACTATCATACGACACATGTGTGCCAACCAAGGACATTCCATTGTTATTTTTTTCAGCCTGGCCCAAAAAAATTTAGTCACCCAGTGAGCGCTTTTAAGCGGTTCACAAAATCAAACCGGATTTTTTCGATTTTTTACTCGTCTTATCATTCAGGCAAAAGCTCGGACACTAACCCTCGAGTTCATTTACCGTTGTCCCGATTCGAGGTGATGAAAAATAGTCTGATCAATCTCAAAACCTCTTTGGATCCTTCTTATTTTGCAACTAGAGACGCACTTAGGCGATGATACATAAATAATTAATATCTCATATCAGCGTGTTATGTCCGGTCGGATTAGGGCGGTAGCGGGTGGCAAAAATCCACAGGATATCACGAATTGGTTGAAACGTAGCTTCTGTTCTGAGTGATTGGTTTCGAGACACTCCACAATAGCGCGTTGCTAATTTATTATAAATAAAACGATAAGTTATGTTTTGAGATTTACAACATTTTCTCTGAGAAACATTTTTTTATTCAAAATTTTAAAAAATCTCTCTTGATATGTCCTGCTCTGACACAGGTCTAGGATAAGATACACTGACATGAAAAAAAGTGCTTTCATGCCGACTGTAGGCTATAGTAAAATTCTCGTACTTGATAAGAGGGGCCTTGGAAAATCTTCAGCCGGGTGAATCCATTCACTGCCGACACCATGATTAAGAAGGCTCACGCCAGGGGTTAGTG
>JBFXII010000170.1:0-6795 GCA_050176095.1 Desulfomonilaceae bacterium | reverse complement strand
CGTCGTAGCGCTGGAAGATCAGCCTTGTCGCTGTCCAGGTCCACTAACATGAGAGACGGCTTTTCAGGCGATACAGAAACAATCGCTGTCTGAATATCTGCAACCGAAATGCTCAAAAAGCCCGCCTCGGAAATGATTTCTTCGAGCCGAACCCTCGTATCGGGATTTAAAGAGATGACAACTATGTTCATGCCGGTCCTCGCTCAAACTAGCGCCACTATTGTTCAAGTGTCGTGCCACGAGCCTCGTGGAAATAAATGATCGCTGAAGAAATTGCGGCCGAATAAGAGGTGAGTTAGCAAATAGCTAATATTACTAAAGAATATATGGACAGATGTTCGGGGCGCCGGGAACCCGCATGACGGTCGCCTTTTTCAAAAGGCCACACCGGTAGTGTGAAGAAGGCTTTCGTGAAGTTCTGATGTGTACATTATTTGAACACATTGGGTTGAAGTCGCATAAAGACCTGTATATTCGTTTAGTTATAGATGTACATAAAACGCGCGTTAATGTGCCGGTGTATCTTGTTTTGAGATGTAGGATCTGTGTTGCTGGAAAACTTGATGGGCAATTTTATGCAATGAGGGTGAGGATAGGGGGAAGAGTTTATTGAATCAATGTTTTATCCAGGCCGTATCTTCGCAATTTGGAATAAAGGGTGCTCCGACCGATTCCGAGTTCTTCGGCTGTTTTTTTCTTATTTCCTCTATTTCTTAACAGGGCCCTCTCGAGTAAGCTGCGTTCGTTTTCCGAAAGGTTAGGAATTGGTCGGTTGATAGAATGAAGGTCTTTTGATCTGACTGAAGTGGGCAAATCACCTGGTTCAAGCGAGGAGCCCTTGCATCGAACCACGGCGTGTTCAATAGTATTCTCAAGTTCCCTGACGTTCCCTGGCCATGAGTAGTCAGTCAGTATTCTCATTGTCTCATGGGAAATGACGGAAATGTTTTTTTCCTGAATGGAGTTGAAGCGTTTCATGAAATGCGCGGCGAGCAGCGGTATGTCATTGCGTCGATCCCTGAGAGGCGGCAGTGTTATGGGAATGACATTAAGCCTGTAGAAGAGGTCTTCTCTGAAGCTTCCGTTTTGGACTTCCTGGAGCAGATTTTTGTTGGTTGCCGCAAGGATCCTGACATTTACGGATATGGACTTATCGGCCCCAATTCTTTCAAAACGTTGAGTCTGCAAGACCCTGAGCAGTTTCACCTGCGCTTGCGGAGTAATTTCGCCTATTTCGTCCAGGAAAACTGTCCCACCGTCGGCCTGTTCAAATCTACCCGGCTTTTGACGAATTGCTCCCGTAAATGCGCCCTTCTCGTGTCCGAACAATTCGCTCTCAAGCAGTGTTTCGGGGTACGCGGAGCAGTTTATGACGACAAATGGTTTTTCGCTCCGATAACTCTTGTCATGGATGGCTCTTGCGACGAGTTCCTTTCCTGAGCCGCTTTCGCCCTGTATCAGCACGGTAGCGTCGGTGGGGGCGATATCTTCGATAAGCCTGAAAAGCAACTGCATTTTTGAGTCTTTCCCAATGATGCCGCTGAATTCAGAACCAGCTTCCAATCTTTGTTGAAGGTTGATCAGTGTTTCTTCGTGATCCAGGGACCTCTTTATGACACCACCGGCATGTTCCAGGATCAGGTTGATCATGCTCATTTCTTCGTGATCACATTTGCACGATGGCGAGCAGGCAATCACCAGCAGTCCATAGGATTTGCCTACAGCCCTAATTGGTAGGAGAACCTGTCTATGAGCTTTCTCGAAAGAATCGGGAATTAGAGGACAATTGATGAAGTGTTTCTCTCTGACCTGAAATGTGTGCAAGCGTTCGATAATATTAGCCAGACCTGTTACAGCCTTGGAATCCCTGGTCACGCTAAAACCGTTTTCGGTAATTGTGAACAGCAAATCCCTACCGTCGTTCAGGAACAAAATTGCAAGCTCATCGTTGTGAACAACTTCCTTGAGCCTCCTAATGAGGGTTCTGGATAAATCTTCGAGGCTTGGCGAAGCTCCCAACTCACGGACAATGTCGCAAAAAGATCTCGTCTGTAAATGAAGCCTCTCGAGTTCCTGCTTCTGAAACTCGAGGAGTTGAGTATTGTCCCTGAGTTTTTTGGCCATGCTGTCAAATGAAGACGCAAGAAGAGCAACTTCATCCTTGCCGCTGACATTGACCTTTACGTCCCAATCACCGTCCTTCAATGACTCAGTCGCCTTGGCTAATTGTCCCAGAGGAAGGGTGAGGCGACGCACAAAGACTAAAGCTCCAACCAGGGCTGCAATGAGAATTCCAGCGGTCGTCAACATCATCTGCAGGCGCAGCGTGCTAACCTGCTGTTCAAGATGAGATTCGGAGAACCCCAATCGAAGGACACCGGCTTTGCCTCCAAAAATTGGCCAGGCAATATCGATAAACTTTTCACCTTTTGATGAGACTATTTTTTGGGCAGCGCCCTGATCAGCCGAAACTGATTGATTGGCTTCAATAAGATTTTCGGGAAAACCCCCGCCGAAGGTGTGAGCAATGATTTTACCATCCTTTATTATGAAGAGGTAAGAGATGGCTTTGTTGCTTCTAAGTTGGTGATCCAGGGATTTCTGTAGAGAGACGAGATCATGCGTAAGGATTTTATCGGTTGCTTCCAGAGCTAAAGCATGGGCCATGTTTTCGGCCTGAGACATGGCTGATTCGATCAGGGTATGGCTGTATTGGTTCGAAACCAGAAATGACAGCAGCATGCCACTTGTTATGACCAAAGCCGAAACCGCCAGGAGTATTTTGGTCTTGAGACTTCTTAAGCCCACTATTTGCTCCTAGTCGGCCTGATTGAGCCGTGTGATCCTCCTGATAGAATCATACCACGAATCCTGAGGCTCAACAAACCGGTCTATCATTAGCTTCTTCAGGATAGCCGATCCTTCTGGGTGAGAATGCATTTCGAGCAAGGCGTTTTTGACCATTTTCCTGGTTTCTTCATCCATGGCCGGAGATACGACAAATGGAGGGATGCCGTATTCTTCAGATTTAGCAATTATTCTCGTAGCAGATGTAATTTCAGGATTAATCCTGCTGAAATACTCCCAAATCAAACTGTCTACCGATGCGCCAGTGACCAGACCTTTGGAAACGGCCATGATTGAATTGTCATGGCTATATGTGTAGATAACTGATCCGAAAAAGGTTTCCGGAGTTTCGCCCATATCATGAAGCATGGAAGTTGGAGACAGCCTGCCGGTGTTGGAATCAGGATCAGTAAACGCAAATGTCTTGCCTCTGAGGTCGCTGAGGTTTTTTTCCGGACCGTCTCGATTTACAATGATATATGATCTGTAGAAATGAGAACCATTTACTTCTGGGGCCACCAGTAGTTCCAGGGTGTGTTTTTCTTTACCCGTTACATAGGGTCCGGAGCATACAAAAGCCATGCTAACTTCACCGGTAGCCAGCATGTCGTTGATTTCCTGATAGGTCTTGCGTTGAATTATGTTGATCTTGCGCCCCAATGTCTTCCCCAGATAATTGACCAATTCCTGATAGGACGACAAAGTCTCTTTAGGGGACACCATCGCCCCTATGGCCATCTGAATTGACTCATTGGACGAATCGAGTTGTGTTGGTTTTTCTACCGAGACGCGTTTGGTAAAATCAACGCTAGCGCGTTCAGGCCCATCGGAACAGCCCATTAACGTCACGCACAGCACAACAACTAACCAGAAACAGCTGTTCATCCTTTTACCCCAGAAAAAAGGAATCCGTGATCCCAACCTCCTAAAATACCCTAAACGCATGAATAGATACGTTATATAATCAATCTAAACCATACGGTCTTTTTTTGCCACAGATATCAATTTAAACAGTAACGAATTCCATGTGGTAGGTCGCGGATGTGTGAACGCTTAGTCGAAGGGGATCAGCCAGCTTTTTTTGTCCTAATACCCAGAACCAAGGAGCGAGTCTTCGAAAAGCTCCTTGGCCTTTTCAAGGGGGAATCTTTTCTGATGCTTTCCAGGAGCAAATGACCCTGTATTACCGAACGAATTCTAAATGATATCTAACAGCTAACCTTGTCCCAAGCCATAACGGAAATTCATTTGAAAACGCTTACCGATCTCAACACCATGTTTCGCACCTCATTGTCGTCACTGCTGTAACGAATGAATCGCGCGTTTACGGGCTTGGGAGCATAGTAATCCATGGCTGGCCAGACGGACAATCCATCGATCAGGCTATCTGATCCATCAATCCAAGTTGACCATGAGTTGTTATCCTGCGACACTTCGACTTTCCATTTTCCAGGAACGTCAGATTCAGATCCCCAAAAAATCCTCATGCGGCTTATTTCGAAAACCTGTCCCATGTCCAAAACCAGTTCCAAAGGGCTGTCTATGGGGACTTCGACGGACGAGAATGAGTCTTCGACCGGGTATTGTTTCAAGATACTGTTCACTGGATCAGATGTATCATCGGCTTTAGGCGCCGCAATCACCTTGGCCGATCGGGCAAGATTTACAAAGTAAAGGTCTTTGTCTCGAACCATGTCGTGTTCAGTGAGCGGCTGTTTGAAGTAATGTTCCTTGATCTGATTTGCAATTTCCTTTCCTATGAGATAGTTGGCTCCAGCGGTGAGATGACACCAATCGGTAAAAACCCATTGATTGGTGTCATTGAAATAGTCGATAAGATTAAGCATGTGAATGCCTTTATCTTGTGCGAGAGCGAGCATCCTGCGGGCAATGTACCTGTAAAGCTGGCCGGTGTTCATGTCGTAATAGATTTCATGATCCTTAGCCTTCTCAACCCTAGCCTCAACTTCGTGTCTTGGCTTATTGCTGGAATATAACATCGGCTGAATAGCAAAAATGTGAGGAACGGAATCGGTGTTCAGGGCATTGTGATAGTCTTCAATGACCTTGTTGATCACTGTCATGTTCCGTGTAATCATTTCGGATCTCTGTTGCTCATCAATGATATTCTTTTCGGGGTCTGAGTGAAAGTTGTAAAGCAGGCTGCCCTTGTGAAAACGGATTTCGCCTTCAAGATTCTGGAAAATATCATTGCCCTGCCACAGGAGAGTCATGAGGAAGGTGTTGTTTTTCAACCATAGGGTTAGATAAGAAGACAGACCGGGGGGATCGAAGGAGAAGATCTGTCTCAGAATGGCATTATATTGGCCTTGATTATAATAATCCCAATCATCAAGGGGAATCGCAACCGGATGTATTTCATTTACGCCGTCTAATGAAATTACCAGATCCGGAGAATATTTCCTTAGCTTCGAAATATATCTCATGAGCAAATGTTGGTAGGAATATCCCCAGACGGCCGTGTTATAAACCTTGATTGTCTTGCCTGGGATTGGCGAAGTCGCATTCAGAATTTTTTCGATTACGTGGGATATCGTTTCTCTTTGTTCTATGTAGTAGAAAGACGTTATGGCTGCAGCCGATCCCGCAGCTCCAAGGCCAAACGCCGTAGAGCCACCAGTTAGAAAAATTCGAAATTCATCCTCCGGTTTGTTCACGGGAATAGGTCTGGGGTCTCTAAATCCCGCGTTGTTTGAAAGTTCGAAGCGGTTTCCTTTTTCCTGGTTGTGAATGAGGCAAACCCCGGGAACAAAATCATAGTCGTAATGGGAAACCGGTCTTGTGAAATCCCGTCTGGCCATAGTGAAGTCGTGTGAATAGACATCCGAAAGGTACGTTTTTTTCAGAGCGAACTCGGCCGCTTTGTCCAAACCAATTAGAAGTAAAGCAACGGTGAAGAAAAGAAAGGCTGCATAGAGCAAAATCCTTAGAGGCTTTATTATAAGTTTTTTCAATACGCTTCTGAATTTCGAGTCAACGCTGACTTTTTCCGTGTCGGAATTCAAATCAGACTTTTGGTTCTTTCCTTGTCCCGCGTCTAAATGAGTCAGATCCATGAACGCTCCTTCTGAATGATCAAAAGTTCAGATCCAGACTGTTGAGGTATTCTCTGAAGGCCTCCCGATTAGCGGCGCTCATATCAGGACAATCCTGACATCCTTTGGCTCCCTCCAAGGCGTTGACGGCAAAAACCGTGCAGGTAGGCTCTCCACATTTCCCGCAATTTGTTCGAGGAAGTAGACGTAAAATGTCTATCATGCGCGGTTTTGGAGGTGATTCGTCCATGGGATCAATAGATGCTCTGTTGTTCCATGAGTCATTGATTTCTTTTATGAGCCATTGCATTATCTTCCGAGCTTCTGAAGCTTCATTTACAGCATTTAGGAATATTTCTCTTGCATGTAGAGTTATTAACCTGCCTCCCATTCTGAGTGTCAGAGATGGCGGATGTTTTATGTACATACCGCCCCCTAGTGACGTTCCCAGATAAGGCAAAGCTTCCGATATGTCGGTTTCAAGCCTTGCCACGCAATGAACAGACTGAAAGTTTGGGTTGCACTTTGGCCTAAAAACTTCTAGTTGGTAGTCTTGCAGCAACATTTTCTAGCCCCCATTGAGAGACATGGCTGAACGTTGGACATATCTTAAAAAGAGTAACAGGGTTTGTCACTAGGTCTAACCCATCGAACTCCAACTTGATTCCTTGATCACTTGGGATCAAGTTTTATAAGGTATTTGAGTTCAATATCCTGTTCAATGGGATGGTCCGTTTCCAGATACAATTTGCCTAGATAATAAGGTTTCTGAGTCTGTCCATTGATACTCATTTTAATTTCCAGTGGGATGGCGCTCTTTGGAGGAAGAACAGGCACGTTAGGCACTATGGAAACGCGCACATCTTCACCTTCCAGTCTGGCCGATTTAATA
>JBFXII010000169.1:0-6804 GCA_050176095.1 Desulfomonilaceae bacterium | reverse complement strand
CGTAGCAAATATGAACTTCGCGTGAGGCGGGGGCTCTTCCAATGTTTTTAGTAGGGCATTGAAGGCATTAATCGATCTCATATGCACTTCGTCAATGATGATTATCTTGTAATTTGATCCAACCGGTGGATACTTTATATTTTCATTTATTTCGCGAATATTTTCGACAGACGTATTCGAAGCCCCGTCTATCTCCATGACATCTACACTGTAACCTCCCGTAATCTCTCTACAAGACTCGCATTGGTTACAAGGATCAGGCTCATCTTGCGTACGTCCGGTACAATTGAGAGATTTTGCAAGAATACGTGCTACAGTTGTCTTGCCTACACCTCGAACACCGCAGAACAAGAAGGCATGCCCTACCCTTCCGCTTATAACGGAATTCCTGAGTGTTTGAATTACATGTTCTTGCCCCACAACATCGCTGAATGTGGTCGGCCTATATTTTCTCGCGAGAACAAGGTAGGGAGACATTTGTGTGAAAAGATCTCAGAGAGCTATGTAGATACATCCCGGCAAACTGGAGAGGGCCGACCCCCGAGATTACGTCCGCTGCTTCCTTCCGGACCTGACGGGTTAAATAACTCCAGGTCGCCCTCACCAATTTGCCGGCGATGTTTGTTAAATGAATCCCTCAGCAGGGCTCATTAGTGTTATCACGTTTGTATACCAAATTTTAATTTTCAGGTCAACTCGCTATCTCTAAGGTTATTTCAACCATATTCTTGATGTCCAAGATTATGGTTGAAACGTTTGCGCTACAAGCAGATTGAGACTAACACCATTGAAATCATATCGGCATTTTTTGATAATACTATAAAATAAGTCTACAATCGGCTGGCTACTGTCAAAGTTTTTGCCAAGAATCTTCTTGGAATCAGAAGCTGGTAGTAAGTATCTAATTACTTAATAAATCAGCAAAGGAGAGCCTAGAGCGTGCCTTCAATTTGTAAACAAGAAGTTCAACCGTACTTTTTCGGCGGAGGTCCGCATTCTTTCGCTGACTGGCTAAAAAAGAACTCCAATAAAATCAAAACTCAATGGGTTCTTCGGCTATCGGATCTGTCACCGTTCTACCGATCCAGCGAAAAGAAAGAGCTTGTGGGAACCGTCTCAAGAGCTTTTCGGGCTAATCTAGAATTTATATCTTGCGGTGACTTGAAAAAGATCAAAACTTTCATTGATTACATAACCAAAAAAAGACTCAGGAAAGGATTTCCTCTGTCTGACGTACAGAAGGCATTTGAACTGTTCCGTTCAATTGTGGTCAGCATGCTCAGAGAACACAACCGGCTGGATTTACTCGCCGATTCCTCCGAGGCTATAAACAGTTGCTTATCTTACACGATACATCGTTTCTCCGACCACTATCAGCACATGCATGAATTGTCGATTTCAAATTATGCAAAGAATCTTGAGCATGCCATAAGCCTTAGAACAGCAGAGTTAGCTGAGAGTCAAAAATTGTACAAGACCCTTGTGGAGGAAATTAACGACGGCTTCTTTATTATTCAGAATGCAAAAATTGTTTTCGCAAATCGAGCCTTTTGCGTCATGCACCGAATTAATCAGAAAAAGGTTATTGGAAGACATTTTGCCGAATTTGTCGACCCACAGTCGTTGAAAGGACTTATAGAATCCTATCTTGAGATACTTCATGGTGGAACAGGTCACGGCCCGGTCCAATACAGGATTGCGGGCGATTCCAACCCAAATGCAATAAGGGAGGTAAGAGCCAGGCTTTTTGACCTCGGACACGGACCAGTGTTGATTGGAATTTGCAGAGACATCAGTGAAAGGGTTTCAATGGAGGCCAAAATTAGAGAACACGAACGTCTTGCATACGTTGGGAGACTATCAGCATCGCTATCTCACGAAATCAGAAATCCATTGTCATCCATAAAAATGAATCTCCAGATACTACAAAGAAAACTCGACCTGACTGGATATGATGGCCGTAGGCTTCAGATTTGCGTCCAGGAAGTATCCAGACTAGAAGAGATTCTACGGCAACTGCTTGACTCAGCTCGTCTACTAGCTTTGAAAAAGGGTCCTGGGAATCTGTCCAATATCACCAGAGAATGCATGGTTTTACTAGAACCCAAATTTTCAGAGAAAAACCTCAAAGTGTCTGAAAAATATTCGGATGACCAAAATCTCGTGGAACTAGATTCCGCCAGAATTCAACAGGCAATAATAAACCTGTTACTAAATGCTATTGAGGCTTCACCTAATGCTGGCCTTATAAGAATTTGGACCAAAATCGCTACAAACAAAACAAGACGATTTTTAGAATTCGGCGTAAGAGACAGCGGCCCAGGCATACCTTCCGATCAAGAAGACAAACTATTCGTTCCCTTTACAACCAGCAAAAGCTTCGGTAGCGGGTTAGGTTTGAGCAACACCAAACGCATAATAGAAGCTCACGGCGGAAGCTTGGTTTTCAAAACTAGAGAGAATCAGGGCGCCACTTTCATCATCAGATTACCTATTGATGATTGATAAATCATTTTGACTGATTGTTTCCAAGCCTTTTCCACAATTGGAAACCAATTTTCCAATACCTCCCACAAGTTTCTAGCGGATCACCTTTATCATCTGCCAACAAAACTTTAACAAACAGACTCAACTCTTGTTCGTGACCTAAGACAAACTCGGCATGAACATTGCATACTCAACAAATACTCCTTAATAGCTTTACAACACCGGTGTGTGAGCTCTTTCAAACGCAAGCACAACAGGTTTTGTGTTCAGGCGCATCATTTGTTCAAACAAGAGCGGCAAAATCTTATAGTCGATGAATGTGGATAGCAGTCTAGTTAATAGTGAGCAACGACCAAATACTCAAGAACAGGAGGGGATATAAATGTCAGTGTTGAAAGATGGCAGAGAGTTTGATCTAGTAACAGAACTTCTTGGCTCCAAACCATTCGACAGTTCAGACAAGATCGCCATTTACTGTGGAGATCGCCGCATAACATACGGCGAATTGAATGCCAACATCAATCGCTTTGCTAATATTTTGAAAGACTTAGGGATTGAGGCAGGAGACAGGATATTGATCGTGGCCCCTGATACACCTGAATTCGTATATTCCTTCCTAGGCAGCATGAGGCACGGAGCCTGCCCTGTTCCAGTAAATACAATGTTGACTGAGGACGATTATTACTACCTCCTCAATGATAGTGGGGCTCGTTTGTTGGTTACAATCTCAGATTCCCTAGCTGCCAAAGTAGAACCCGCTTCTGGTGTTATCAAGAAAATTTTTATTGACCAGGATTTTGATCACATGCTTCAGACAGCATCTTCGCAGCCAAGACAGTTTCCGAAGAAACCGGACGAAATTGCATTCTGGTTGTATAGTTCGGGCAGCACTGGCAAGCCCAAAGGGACACAGCACAAGCAGATAGCAATGCTTCATACGGCTGACTCATATGCCAAGAATATCCTCCAGATTGGCGCTAATGATATATGTTTTTCGGTCAGCAAGATGTTTTTTGCCTACGGATTGGGAAACAGCATTTCTTTTCCTTTTAGATTCGGCGCATCAACGGTTCTCCTGTCCACACCGCCTACACCTGAAGGCGTTATGGAAACAATATTAACCTTTAAGCCGAGCCTATTTTTCGGGGTTCCTACCCAGTATAATTCTGTTTTAAAAAAGATGAACGGCGTAAAGTTCGACAGCATAAGATATTGCGTATCGGCTGGAGAAGCCTTACCACCCGAGGTATGGAACAAATGGCGCGAGAAAACTGGGCTGGAGATCCTTGACGGTATTGGCTCGACTGAGGCGTTACACATATTTATTTCCAATCGGCCTGGAGAAGTTCTTCCCGGAACCTCTGGTAAACTAGTTCCGGGTTACGAGGCTATGATTGTTGATGACGATGGCAAACCAGCGATGCATGGTGATGCGGGGCATTTAATTGTTCGCGGTGAAAGCTTGACCAAAGGATACTGGAACAAACCGGAGGAAAATGCTTCCAGAATAATGGCTGACGGTTGGTTCAGGACCGGGGACATGTATAGTCTCAGAGATGGTTACTTCGTTTACGAAGGACGAGGTGACGACATGCTGAAGGCTGGAGGCCTATGGGTATCTCCCATGGAAATCGAGCACAAGTTGATGGAACACGAATCCATTCACGAATGCGCTGTGGTAGGTCACGAAGTAGAGGGTCTCGTGAAACCTTTCGCTTACGCAGTGCTAAACGAAGAATGGGGGAAGGAGCCTCAAGAGGAGCTTGAAAAGATCTTGATGGACTTTCTTTCCGACAAGTTACCGAAGTTTAAACGTCCTTGGGGTATTCGTTTCGTTCAAGACTTGCCTAAAACGGCAACCGGAAAAATACAGCGGTTCAAACTCAGAATCAAGACAACATAGCGCTGCAACAAAAAACCGGTTGTTTTTGGCTGAGAACACGAATTGCTAATCCACGACGCCACTATTGTACATGCCAAGCCGCGTTTGACTGCCAGAATTGTGTGTTTATTGCCGCCGAAAAATTTAGCTTTAGTCAAACGTGGCAATTAATCAAGAATTCGCCTAGAAGGTCGACCATCGGATATTTCAAAGAATCAAACAATCACCCGGAAATTTTCAATCGATGAATTTTTCAGGTAGCTGACCGTCATCTAACTGATTTCGATTTGGTAACACCATCAGAGTCGATACTCCATGAGCCAAGATTTTGCCGAATTGGTCATAGACAGTACTTTCGCCTAATCCGATTGTTTTTCCCATTTTAATGATCTTGCCCCTTGCGACTATTTTCCCTTCACGCAGGGGAGCTAGGTAATTGATTTTTAAATCTACTGTTGTCATCCCCTTACCTTGATCAACTTCTGGAAAAACGGCCCAGAAAGCTGCCGCGTCTATTATGGAGGCCAACACTCCTCCGTGAACAACTCCAAATGGCTGCAGATGTTTTTCACCAGCCTCCAACTCTATTACGCTCGAGCCAATTTCAAAGTTTATCAGTTGCATGCCTAAGAGTCTGAAATATCCACATCCATTGACTTTTTCTCGCACAGCAGCAACAAATTCCGTATTTAGTGTGGACATTGGTATCACCTTTTTCCTAGAATACTGGAGTAAGCATGACCGCAACAAGGAATTGTCAAAACCATTAAAGACCTATTGTTAGCAATTTGTCTGTTCGGTGAGGATTTTATAACATGCCAAACCCTGGATCAGTTTATGCCAGAACTTATTTGAAACGTCTGCAAGCCATTCTGGACAGTATGGATTTAGATTCTGTTGGAACAGTCATTGACGAGTTTGCCAAAGCTCGTGATCGAAGATCCACCATCTTTTTTATGGGTAACGGTGGAAGCGCTGCAACAGCCAATCATTTTGCCAATGATTTAGGGGTTTGCGCATCACCACCTGGAAAGATCCCATTTCGATCGATCAGCCTTGCATCAAACGTAGCCTATCTCACTTGCATAGGCAATGACTTTGGCTATGAGAACATCTTCGTTAGACAGCTCCAGAATATCATGATTCCTAATGATCTCGTTGTAGGCATATCGGCCAGTGGAAACTCCCCGAACGTTGTTAATGCGTTAAAATTTGCAAGGGAAAACGCTGGAATACCAATAGCCATTGTTGGTTTTGACGGCGGGGAAATGAAAAAGATAGCTTCTCATGTGATTCATGTCAAATCAGAAAAGGGGGAGTACGGTCCAGTTGAGGATGTACACATGGTTCTAGATCACCTAATATCAACCTATTTGGCTCATTGATTTACAAATGCTTTTAACATGATTGGTCTTTATTTGTTCCGCTTGATCAATTTAACAAAGCTCAATACGTTTGAGGTCCAGACATGCTCCTGTTCAGTGAACTTGATTCCTGTTGCAATATTGTTTTCTCCCCTACAACGGCATGCCTCAAACTCCCAAAGGTTTCTGCCAAGCCTGTTTGAGTTCTGCTATTTTGGCGTTAACGACAACCTTGTTCCGTATCCCCCTAATAATTAGGCTTCCATTAGCTGAAACCGAACCAATTCTGGATAGATCAAAAGTATTGAAAAGGTTTTCAAATCTGTCTCGGTTGTAAGACTCGATTGACACCAGGAACCTGCATGGGCTCTCTGAAAATAGGGCCTCGTCATCACGACCGATATTCTCCACCTTCAAATTTTCGATAGATACTTCTGCCCCAAAACCTCCAGAAAAACAGCTCTCCGCAAGAGCGACAGCCAGCCCTCCGTCTGATAAATCATGTATTGAGGCTATTAAACCATCATTGATTGTCTGATGTATAGTCCTATACAACTGAATTGATTCTAATGGGTTTGAAACTTTAGGGACATTATTGCCAATGAATCCCATCATTGACAAATATTCCGAAGCTCCCAGTTCATTTTTTGTTAGACCAATTACGTATATTAGATCACCTTCCCTTTTAAAATCAGGAGTGACACATCGCCTCGCATCCGGCACAATGCCAACAGCGGTGAACAAGACTGTCGGGGGAATGGAAATTTTTGTCTCACCGATAGAGTAATCATTTTTCATGCTATCTTTGCCAGATATACAAGGTATACCGTAACTTAAACACAGGTCATAGAGCGCTTGATTTGCCCTTACAAGTTGAGCCAGCTTGTATCTACCATCCGGGGTTTTGGGAGATTCAACCGGATCGCACCAACAAAAATTGTCCAATCCTGCCATATGATCAGGATCAGCTCCTGCACAAATTATGTTTCGCACTGACTCATCTATTACGCACGACATCATGTGATAAGTATCTAGATCCGAATAGCGAGGAGCTATTCCGCATCCCACCGC
>JBFXII010000168.1:0-6836 GCA_050176095.1 Desulfomonilaceae bacterium | reverse complement strand
CAAAGAAGTTGACTGAGAAACTTAGAATACCACAGATTTCCACTGGCGACATTTTTCGAGCAGCCCTTAAAGAAGGAACGCCGATGGGTTTGAAGGCAAAAACCTTTATGGATAAAGGTGAGCTTGACCCCGATGATGTGGTAATTGGGGTTGTTGAAGAGAGATTATCAAAACCGGATTTGGATAAAGGCTTTATGTTAGACGGCTTTCCGAGGACTTTGGGTCAGGCAGAAGCTCTCGATAAAATCATGGCCTCTTTGAATAAAAGTATTGATCATGCTATTCTGGTCGATGTGCCTGACGAGGAATTGGTGGCTCGTTTGTCCGGGCGTCGGACATGCAGGAATTCAGAGTGCGGTAAAATGTATCATGTCATGTTCAATCCGCCCAAAATTGACGGAAAATGTGACACGTGCGGCGGCGAATTGTATCAGCGGGACGATGACAACGAAAAAACGATTCGGGAGAGGCTTGCTGTTTATAACAGCGCTACAGCTCCTCTGATCGATTATTACCAAAACAAAGGCCTGCTTAGAAAAGTAGTCGGTGTCGGTCCAATCGATCAAATTTTTGCTTCGATTGAGAAGGTTCTTGGCTAACAGGCAAGGGTTTTTGTGGGCGAACAGGAGGTTGCCATGAAAGTAAGGGCATCCGTAAAAAGACTATGTGACAAGTGTAAAATTATCAAACGCAAGGGCCTTGTAAGGGTGATTTGCGAAAATCCCAAACATAAGCAGCGTCAGGGCTAGGGCCCGAGCTGTGGTTTTATCGCCTGGAGGATTAACGTGGCGCGTATTGCAGGTATAGACCTACCCAAGAACAAGCGTATGGAAATTGCGCTTACATATATTTACGGGATAGGTAGAGCTACCGCCCGAAGGATTCTGGAAGAGTCCAATCTTGATCCGAATATGAATTCGGATCGGTTAACCGAGGTAGATGTAGCTAAAATTCGTGAAGTGCTTGACCGTTCATATAAGGTAGAGGGCGACCTCCGTAGAGAGGTCACTATGAATATTAAGCGCTTGATGGATTTGGGCTGTTACCGGGGGCTTCGTCATAGACGTGGCTTGCCTGTTCGTGGGCAGCGAACTCATACGAATGCCAGAACGCGAAAGGGCCCTCGTAAGATGCAGATTGGGAAAAAGAAATAACTTTTTCCGTCGAATCGGTTTCGGTTAAGCAAGTTAAGCAAATTGGATTGCGCTTCTAGAGGAATCGGCGACGGCTTTTCTAATGGCTCTCGTGGTCGAGTCCGGAATTCATTGAATTGTTAATGATTCAGCTTTTCAAGATATTCATTTACGGAGAAATCAATGCCGAGAAGGCGAATAGTCAGGAAGAAAAAAGAGAGACGGAATATACCGAGGGGTGTTGCGCATATACAATCCACTTTCAACAACACCATAGTGACTATCACTGATAGTGACGGGAATGTTGTTGCATGGTCATCCTCCGGCACTCAGGGATTTAAAGGCTCAAGAAAGTCTACCCCCTTTGCGGCTCAATTGGCGGCTGAGGATGCGGCTCGCAAAGCTATGGAACATGGAATGCGAAGTGTAGAGGTTTTAATTAATGGTCCGGGCGCTGGTAGGGAGGCAGCCTTACGCTCCTTGCAGGCCATCGGTTTTCAGATAACTCTTATTAAGGATGTCACTCCGGTCCCACACAATGGCTGCAGACCTCCTAAGAGAAGAAGAGTTTAGGAATACTTAGGGATTCACATTTTTTCGATATAAAAGGAGTCTGTGTTGGCGCGATATCGTGAATCAGTATGCAGATTTTGCCGTAGAGAAACTACAAAATTGTTTCTTAAGGGCGACCGGTGTTATTCAGACAAGTGCTCAGTAGAAAGGCGTAATTATCCTCCTGGACAGCACGGTCAGGGCAGAGCCAAATATACTGACTATGGTGTTCAGCTCAGAGAAAAACAGAAAGTTAGAAGAATATACGGCGTTCTTGAAAAACAGTTCAGGAATTATTACGCCTTGGCTGAAAAAAAGAAGGGTGTCACAGGAGAGAATCTGTTAATTCTTCTTGAATCTCGCCTAGATAATATTGTTTATCGCATGGGTTTTGCGTCTTCTCGTACGGAAGCCAGGCAATTAGTTAACCACGGCCATTTTCTGGTAAACGGACGAAAGGTTGACATACCGTCGTTTAGGACCAAGCCGGGTATGACTGTCGAGGTCAAGGAACAAAGCCGTAAAATTAGGGCAATAGAAGAGTCTATGGATGCAGTTGGTCGAAGACAAATCCCGCAGTGGCTAGAAGTTGATCCGACCAACTTCAAGGGAGAAATAAAGGGGTATCCTACGAGAGAGGAATTGCCTCCAACTATCAAAGAACAGCTTATTGTTGAATTTTACTCCAAGTAATCCGTTCTTTGCTTTTGAACTTATAGATTCTTTGGCACTGTTCATGGCGTTTGGTCCAGCGCTATATGTTTGATTTTGTAGCGTTATGACTCGGACGCCTCACTAGTTTTCCGATTCTACGGAATGCTCGAATCACGAGAGGGAATCCATGATCGATCCAGGGCAAACCCTGATGACCCGAAATTGGACCGAGCTTATCTCACCTAAACCAATTGAGGTGGATAGCTCGACAGAGAACCCTTTTTACGGGAAGTTTGTTTGCGAACCTTTGGAAAGAGGTTTCGGAATTACACTGGGAAACGCCCTAAGGCGTGTTTTGTTATCGTCACTCCGTGGAGCCGCGGTCAAAACGGTAAGAATTGACGGTGTTCTCCACGAGTTTTCTACAATCCCAGGAGTAAAAGAAGATGTAACAGATTTGTTACTTAATTTAAAAAAGATCCAGCTCAAGCTTAATTCCTTAGGTCCTCGGACTCTTCGTTTAGAGGCCTCAGGCGAGGGAGAGGTTCTGGCTGGCTCCATACAGGCTGATGAAACTGTAGAGATTATTAACCCTGAACTGGTATTAGCCACACTTTCCAAAGAAGGTCACTTGGTTGTCTCGATGACTGCCGATTGGGGAAAAGGCTATGCGTCAGCGGAAACTCATCGTTCGGATGAAGAGCCTTTGGGCACACTGTTTTTGGATGCCGTTTATTCTCCAATTAGAAAAGTTAGTTACAAGATTACGAATACACGGGTTGGTCAACAAACAGATTATGATAAACTCACGATGGAAATCTGGACTAACGGTTCAGTTCATCCGAGAGACGCTTTGGCCCAGGCTGCTCAAATCCTTCGCGAACAATTCAAAGTTTTTTTGAATTTTGAGGAAGAAGAAAGACCTGTCTATGAGGAAAAGGTTCAGCATGAACCGCAGGTTAATGAAAATCTCCACAGAAGTGTTAATGAGCTCGAGTTGAGCGTACGATCCGCCAATTGCTTGAAGAATGCTGATATTCGTTTCATCGGGGAGCTAGTTCAGAAAACAGAACAGGAAATGCTTAAGACCAAGAATTTCGGCAGAAAGTCCCTGAACGAAATAAAGGAAATTTTGGCTGATATGGGGTTGGTCTTGGGAATGAGTGTACCCAATTTCCCATCCAGAGAAGAACTTGAAGCTATGCGAAAAGAAAGAGAAAACGCCGTAGGCGAATGATTCGGAGATAAGTTTATGCGTCACAGAAAAGCCAGATATAAATTGGGCATGAGAACATCACATCGTGAAGCCATGTTGCGAAACATGGTGACTTCCTTACTTGAACATGAAAGTATCACTACTACGGATACCCGAGCAAAGGCTGTTCGTTCTCTTGCAGAGCACATGATAACTTTGGGGAAACGCGGAGATTTACATGCGAGAAGGCAGGCGCTCCAAGTCATCAGATCTCCAAAAGTGGCGCAATCACTTTTCAATGATATCGCGCCCCGTTTCACGAACAGAAACGGTGGCTATACTCGGATCATTAAAAAAGGATTTAGAGCAGGTGATGGCGCTGAAATGTCGGTGATTGAATTAGTCGAAAGACGGCCACAGGAGTCATCATCATCCCCTGCCAAAGGCGGTAAAATAGCCAGCAAAGCTAAAGGACTAAAGGACAAACTTCTAGACACTATTAAATCAAAATAGTTTTTTTGAGATCTTTTGGATTTTAAAGCGCCAATGTTTTTGGTCTGTTGACTTAAGGCATTGGCGTTTTTATATTCTGTCAGTTTACTTTATAGAGTATTTTGAAATCGCGACCAATTTCCCAAATCAGCTATGTTTTGAACTCATGATCAAATTAGAAAATATTAGTTTTTCATATAATGAATCTGAGTTGTTATTTCAAAACTTGAATTTAGGAATTGAAATAGGGTCTTGTGTTTGCATAGTTGGCCATGAGGGCGCAGGAAAGAGTACTCTCTTGAAAATAATCAAGGGGATTATTGAGCCACAGGCAGGAAGAGTGAAATTCGATTCATTTTCGCCTTTTCTATCCCACAACATCGGTTACTTGGGAGGAGATCCGGACAATTCTTTTGTCGGAATCACGGTTCAGGAAGAAATCGTATTCGGATTGGAAAACATAGGGCTATCCATGTCTGAGATTGCAGAACGATTAGATTGGGCGTTAGATTTAACAGAGCTAAGAGGTTACGAAAATCGTCTAACATACACCTTATCCGGGGGGGAACAGCAGAAACTTGCACTTGCAGCAGTCTTAGCCATGGATCTGAAGATCCTCCTTCTCGACGACGCCCTGGCAATGATGGATTCTCTTTCCCGTTCCAAACATTGGACTTGGATCAACGGACTAAAAGGTCGATTAGGTCTAACAATTTTGTTCACAACCGGGAAACTTGAGGAATTGAATACCGCTGACAGAATTCTTTTCTTGGAAAAAAATCAACATGGTTTTATTTTTGACGGGAAAACTGCCGATTTCTTGTCTTCGAGGCTTGTTGATGAATGGATTGAATTAGAAAATGGTAGTGAAAAATTTTTGAGATCGTTGGGTAAGCCCTTCTTAGTTGAAAAGACAAAAAGGCTAACCACTGACTAGGTTCACAGAGTGTCAGACGTTTACAGTCTAAATAAACATATTCAACTATTTTATTGATTTAACAACATAATCTTTATATAATGTCCTTAACGGAATGGATCGTTTCTCGTAAAATGTTTTAAGCTTTAGAATTAACTAGAATATTCATGAGATATTTAAAATACATCATTCTGGTCTCCACTTTGGTTTTAACTATCACATTTCTGAATGACAACGGTATGATCGCATTGACAGAGCTGCAAGAGAAGAGCGCCACATTAGCGAGAGAGAATCATGACCTTCAAATGGACATCGAATCTCTTGAAAGGACGGTGGGGAAGCTTCGGACAGATCCAAGAACGATAGAACTTGCTGCCAACAGAAAATTGGGCATGATCCGCCATGACGAAACGATTTATGTTTTTAAATCCCAGGAAAAAAAACACAATAAGCCTTGGGATCTCGATGGCTCTCATTTAGCTAATTAAAAACATTTTAGGGGTTCGAGAAATTACTTAAAACAGCCGAGTTGACATCCGCCTATTTTAACTTCCATTTCATTGAGCAATTCGCCGACTTTTATTTTTGGCCAGCCTGCTGTGTCAGCTATTTCAAATGCCTGTCGACACGATATCTTGTTGTTCTGGGCTTTTTCTAATATCAACTTTTGGACCTCGTTTTTTTCCATACAAAAAACCTCCTATCAATTGGGATTGACCTTAAAATACCAGAAGCCAGTATATGTGTATCATAATATTTTTACAAATCTATTGTCGTGTGATTATATAGGTTCACAGATACTTGGAGATTCTATAATTGAAGCACCAATCTTTTCACGAATCTCTCAGATTGGTAACAGAAACTGAATTGGAATAGACATATGTTTTCAAAGATGAACGACTTTAAACCAATTGAACTCAATGACAAGAGAGTTTTTGACGATTTTTTTCGGAAAGACCCTCCTCAGGCTTCAGAATATACTTTTACCAATCTTTTCATGTGGAGAAGAAAATATGACACCAGATGGACTGTAAAGCATGACTGCCTTTTGATTTTTATTCGGGAAGCAAATGAATCAGTGATAGCTCTTCAGCCAGTAGGAATAGGCGATAAAATTCAAGCTTTAAACACTATTTGTGACTTTTTCGAATCAGACGGTTTGACGCCTCGCATAGGCCGTGTCTGCGATGAGTTTATAGAATCTTTCGTGGATTGTTCACGATTTGATCTCATTGAAGACCCAGACAACAGCGATTATGTGTACTTGGCTGAGAAACTCATCAAGCTTTCTGGAAACAAGTATCACCGAAAAAAAAATCACCTAAACCGATTTCTGAAGAATTTTGATCATGAATACCGTCCGTTCAGCCCCGGAATAATCGACAGTGTGTTGTCATTGCAAGAGGCTTGGTGTGAATTCAAAGATTGTTTAGCGGATGACAATCTTTTTCACGAAGACAGCGCCGTATGTGAAGCCTTATCCAATTATGAGACTTTAGGTTTTACGGGTGGAGCTATTTTTATTGATGGACAACTTCAAGCCTTTTCGTTCGGCGAAATGTTGAACCCTGATACCGCTGTAATTCACATTGAAAAAGCTAATCCAGAGATAGATGGATTGTATACTGCTATCAATCAACGTTTTTGCGCGGCTTCCTGGACACACGCAAAATTCATCAATAGAGAGCAGGATTTGGGAGTTGAAGGATTAAGAAAGGCAAAACAATCCTATAATCCTCACCATATGGTCAACAAATTCATCTTAAGTCTTAGAGGATGCTCAAATTAAAGGTAGATGACTTAGGGGCGGCTTATCATGTTCTACTGACATTCGTTGGATCAAGTTAGTCTAGTGGGACTGATTTTTTTCTAATGTGATGGTGTAAATCATACC
>JBFXII010000167.1:0-6843 GCA_050176095.1 Desulfomonilaceae bacterium | reverse complement strand
ATGGAAGCTTTGACTTCAATCAAACGCGCCGGAGCTGATTTAATAATTACTTACCATGCATTGGAAGCTGCTCGAATTCTACAGGACGGCGCCATCAAGAGGAAGAAGTGAAAAGCTTTGAATTAAGACTTGTGGCCTGGGAAATGACCCGGGCATGCAATTTGAATTGTATCCATTGTAGAGCCGGCGCCTGTCCTCAGGCCGACCCCAATCAATTGTCCACCCTTGAGGGGTTCCGGCTAATCGACGGTATAAGAGCCGTCGGAAAGCCTATTCTTATCATGACAGGTGGTGAACCTCTGCTCAGACCCGATTTTTTTGATTTGGCCAATTATGCCGTGAAGTCTGGTTTAAGGGCTGTGTTGGCAACTAATGGTGTTCTTGTTACTGAGGCCATTGCTAAAGAGCTGGCAAAAGTGGGAATTCCTCGGGCAAGCATAAGCCTTGACGGAGCCTCCGCTGAGGATCATGACAAATTCAGAAAAATACCCGGAGCTTTCGAGGCCTCTCTAAAGGGTGTAGAAGCCCTAAAATCGGCTGGAATTGGTGTTCAGATAAATACTACTCTAACCAAGAGGAACAGAGACCAATTATCTCAAATCATGAAGCTGGCAGAAAAAATTGGAGCTGTGGCATTCCATGTATTCCTGTTAGTGCCTACAGGAAGAGCAAAAGACATGTCAGGCGAGGAAATGGGACCTGAAGAATATGAAGAAACGCTCCTGGAATTTTACAGTTTGGGCAGAAAATCGAAACTTGAAACCAAAGCTACCTGTGCGCCTCAGTATTACAGAATCATGCGACAACAAGCCGCAATAGATGGACTTACGGTTGACGAAGTGAATTTCGGTCTAAACGCCAGAACCAGAGGCTGTCTCGGAGGACTGTCTTTCTGTTTTATTTCCCACATTGGAGAGCTTCAGCCCTGTGGCTATTTTGACGTACAGGCCGGTTCAATAAGAGATACTTCGTTTGCCGATTTGTGGGCAAACGCTGAGCTATTCAAAGATTTGCGGACTTTTAGCAAGCTAGAGGGTAAATGTGGAAAATGCAACTATTTGAGATTCTGTGGAGGCTGTCGGGCTAGAGCGTATGAGAATTCTGGGTCGTATATGGCCGAAGAGCCCTATTGCGCTTACAAACCGCCTTCTCATATGAATGCAGGGAGGAACACGTGATAATCAGACAAATACAAATTGGTGGCTTTGAAATATTCTGCTACTTCTTGGGTGACCCAAACACTGGAGAAGGTATAGTTATTGACCCAGGAGGACCAGCCGGGTCCTTGCTAAGCGCTGCAAGGGAAAGCGGAATTTCAACCATCAAATATATTGTAAATACTCATTCCCATGTAGACCACATTGCTGGAAACAAGGAAATGGTCCTGTCGACAGGCGCTCCAATTGCTATTCATGAATTGGAAGCTGAAGCTTTGGCTAACCCAAATCGTGGAATGCTGGCTATGTTTGGCGCTGAGCCTTCACCTCCAGCTTCAATCCTGCTTAAAGATGGGGACTCAATAGTTTTTGGAGAGAATTCGGTTAAGGTTATCCATACCCCCGGTCATACAGTCGGGGGGATATGCTTGCATTTCCCCGGATATATTATCACCGGGGATACTCTCTTTGTTGGTGGTGTAGGCAGGACTGATTTACCTGGAGGATCTTTCCAAGTTCTCCAGAATTCCATCAAAAATAAGCTCTTCACTCTTCCGGATGATACTGTGGTCTTGCCGGGTCACAACTACGGCGATACGCCTACCTCCACAATCGGAAGGGAGAAGAGAGAAAACATTTATATTTGATTTGATGCTGAGATACTTGCTGCGTCAAATTATTATGGAGTCTTGATGTCTAATCGGAACTTTCCAGTTCAGGATCGGGGCCTCAAATAACTTTGGCCGCGGCTATTTAAGATATCTCAATTGTCTCCGGCTATACGAGGATTTGATTGAAAATGACCTTGACCTACACAATTCACCCATTGGCGGTAGGATTTAATGAAACCGACCAGGGAATCTTAACCTATCAGCGTTTTTATGGTAAACGTATCATATTGCCGATTTACGTGTTCGCTATCATGGGTGGAGACAAAAAAATTCTGGTTGATACAGGAGTTGAGGATTTCGTGGCGCCCAACGATCTCGAAGAAAGAACCGGTTTCCCCGTAAGAACCTTTGAAGATGCCCTCAATAGTATCGGCTGGAAGCCGGATGAAGTCGATATCGTAATTCACACTCATCTGCACAATGATCACTGTGAAAACGATTCCTTGTGTTCTAATGCGGACGTATATGTACAGAAAAAAGAATTGCATTTTTGCATGAATCCACACCCGGTGGATCATCGATATTATCCAGATGTTCTCGAAGGAGTAAATCTAAAAGTTCTTGAAGGTGACGCTGAAATTGTGGAAGGCATAGACGTCATTTTAACTCCCGGCCACACCCCCGGTGGACAGTCCGTGGTCATAAATACAGCAAAAGGCAAGGCTGTCATTACAGGATTGTGTTGTAACGATGAAAATTTCCCTAACTCCGGTAACGTGATTTTGCCAGGTGTGCTCTTGGATGCTATCGAGGCTTACGACAGCATGAAAAGAATCAAAGAGCTAGCCGATATTGTCATTCCGGTCCATGAACTGAGAATTGGGAAATTATCAACGATTCCCGAATGACGTCCGCCGAAGCTTAACCCAACTCCTCCGAGACCTTGGAATTTTATTAATTATGGATTGTTATAGCGAATACTTGCTGAATGGATATTTTTCCCATCAGTTTGACAATTATGGGCGATTGATCGGAAGGTAACAAAATGGAAGTCTGTTACAGACACCCCGATAGGGAAGGGGTGTTTTTTTGTCAGAAAGATGGGGTACGGATGTGCGAGGAATGCGCATGTTGCCACAGCCCGAAAATTTATTGTCAATTTAGAACTGCGTGTATTATTAATATGTTGACTAAGGAAGGATCCATGGCGTCATGTGCGGACAAGGCCAAATTAAAAAAATCTGGCCAATAATTGCTCACCAGGGAGTGACAAAATTGTTTTGTGTGAACATATATATTTGGGTTGCGAAAATTTGCCTGTCCTTATCCTAATACATTAAACAAGAGTAATATAAATGGTTAAACGTGATTATTACGAGGTTCTCGAAGTTACAAGGACTGCTAGCTCAGAGGAAATCAAAAAATCATATCGGAAGTTGGCTCTGAAGTATCACCCTGATAGAAACAAAGGCGACAAGGAGTCTGAAGAAAAATTTAAGGAAGCTGCAGAGGCATATGAGGTGCTTAGTGACACTGAGAAGCGCCAAATCTACGATCGATTCGGGCACGAGGGACTTCAGCAATCAGGCTTCCAGGGCTTCAGGAACTTTGAGGATGTTTTCTCCTCCTTCGGAGACATATTTGAGGAGTTCTTTGGTTTCGGTTCATCCCGATCCAGACGTAACGTCGCAAGGCGAGGAGCTGACTTAAGGCTTGAACTGACTATAGAGTTCATGGACGCTGTGTTCGGCAAAGAAACCGAAATCGAAGTATCAAGACATGAACTGTGTGAGGATTGTCGCGGTTTAGGCACGAAGGGTGGAGCTGCGCCATCAGTCTGCTCAACTTGTGGTGGCCGAGGTCAGGTAACCCGCTCTCAAGGCTTTTTCTCTATAAGCGCTACATGTCCTAAATGTCAGGGGGGTGGAACTGAAATCAAGGATCCTTGTGAAAAGTGTCATGGTGTAGGACGAAATCTGACTTCCAAGAAGCTAACTCTCAAAATTCCTGCTGGCGTGGAGACAGGTTCGAGACTTCGACTGCAGGGCGAGGGAGAACCCGGAGATCCAGGAGCCCCTCCCGGGGATTTATACGTTTTTATCAATGTAAGAAGGCATGAAACCTTCCGCAGAGAAGAGGATGACATCATAGTCGGTGTCCCAATTACCTACAGCCTGGCTGCCTTAGGAGGGGAAATCGACATACCAACTCTAGAGGGAACAGAAACATTAAATGTTCCAAAAGGTGTGCAGTCCGGTCAAAACCTGCGGCTTAATGGCAAAGGGGTACCCCACTTGAGAGGCAGGGGAAGAGGTGATCTGATTGTAGTCGTCTACATCGAAACACCAAAAGATCTTTCAAAAGACCACGAGGAAATTCTCCGTAAGCTTGCGGAAATTGAAGGAGTCAGAGTCACTCCCAAGAAACGTGGTTTTTTTTCAAGAAAGAAATAAATGAATAAGACCGTATTGGAAGAAAATATCGTAGTTCTAGGCGTCGGAAACATCCTTCTTAAAGATGAAGGTGTGGGTGTAAAGACCGTAGAAGAGATTAAAAGACAATTTGAATTTCCCCCAAATGTGAAATTGGTCGACGGTGGCACTCAGGGACTATGGCTATTGCCAACTATTCAAGAAGCCGATCACTTGATTATCGTAGACGCGGTTTTGGGGAAATGCGAACCAGGTTCCATTTATAGGCTCGAAAGGGACGATTTACCCAAAGGTTTGCGTACAAAACAATCGGCACACGACAGTGACCTCATAGAAGCTCTTAATCTGTGCGCGCTACTCGACAAAGAGCCAAAAACAGTCGTGGTTATCGGCGTCGAACCCGAGGATATAACACCTTATGGCCTAGACCTTACACCAAAAGTCAGAGAGTGTATCCCGCAACTGATTGACCGAGTCTTGCTAGAGTTAGATAAATTGGGGGTAAAGGCCCAGCCGGTTTAGTTGAATTTTTAACCGAACAATTTAAAAAAACAATTGAATCAGTTCTTGCTATATGCTAGTTATAGTGCTTTAGGCTGTTGAAAAAGCCTTTTTTCAGAGTGTTTCTTTGTTCCGTTTTTAAAAAAATTGGAGGCCTGATGATGCACAGTAGATTAAAATTTTTTCTGACGCTTGCTTTAACCGTAATCATTTGTGCGGCGTTTACGCTTGCCTTTGCGGCAACCAAGGCTCCTGAGGGCGATCTCACGATTCACTCCAAGGACGTCTTCAAGGAATTCAAACAAGGTCCAGTCAAATTCTCTCATGAAAAGCACAAAGCCTCAAAGTGCGAAGACTGCCACCATGATTATAAGGACGGCAAGAACGTCTGGAAAGAAGGAATGGAAGTCAAGAAATGTGGCGCATGCCACAAGCTTGAGGCAGAAGGCAAGGTAGTAAAACTGGAAAAAGCTTATCATGACAATTGCCAGAATTGTCACAAAAAATTAAAAGGCGAAAACAAACCCACCGGGCCCGTCACTTGCGCCAAATGCCACGAGAAAAAAGCAAAATAATATCTAGATAAATAATTTTCAGCTAACGGATGTTATAAAGCCCCATTTTCCCATGGGGCTTTTTTTATTGCAAATAGCTTGACCTTTTTCAGGCGCCAAGTGTATTAATTATTAGAAATTCCTTATTAGAGCCAACTGCGACTCAACATATTATTCCTCAAAATAGCTGTTTTCGTTCAAGGAGCTGATTATGAAACTCAAAACTCAAGGCTCGAAGACTTGGATTTGGCTAATTCTTTTGACTATCGGTGTTTTTTGCGTTAGCGGGTTTTTGCACTATTCTTCGGTTTACTCTAATGCACAGGAGCCCAGCCAAACTGCAGTTGAGAAGGCTCCGGAAACCAAGCCCGCTGAGCAGACTAAAACCCAGAATACTCCGAAAGAAGAACCCAAATCTGAAGCCAAATCATCAGAAGCTGACGATCAGTCATGCATCGCTTGTCACAACCCAGACATACTCAAAATGACAAAAGAGGAACTCGCAGACCAGGTTAACGTTGGCGATAAACCTGCCGAACCTAAAAAGAGGCCCCCTTTTGTATTCGGAGACCTGAATCTGTCCATCGATGAGGCGAAATATGCTGAAAGTATTCACAAAGACATTACATGTGTGGGATGTCACAAAGATGCTACTGAAGCGCCTCACAACCAAAGGTTAGCGCCTGTTGATTGTAAAGAATGTCACGATGACTCGGTCACATCCATCATGGCAAGCGCACACGGTGAAAAACTGGGACCAAAAGCCCCTCCCTGTTATGGATGCCACGATGTTCACTATGGCAAGGAGCAGTCGACGTACGACCAAGACTTCAAGAAAAAAGCCTGTCTCGATTGTCATAAGGCCTATGGTATTGATAACAATAAAGTCCATGCCGGTCTGGATGCTTTCTCAAGTCACATGAAACTGGATTGTATGCTTTGCCACAGAGGCGAGAAGCCCGGCGTGCATAACATCCCGCCGGGAAAGAAAGGCATCATAGCTTGTGTTAAGTGTCATCAAAGGGACACGATTCTTTCAGAGAAGAAAACCCCTCCGGTCGACCTGTTCACCTACATAGCCCAAACATCCTTTATAAACAGTGAACTTTTTCAAAAATTCAGCTATGTCATCGGAGCTCATAGAATACCGGCCCTTGACACGCTTTTGATATTGGTCGTTTTGGGAACTTTCGGTCTTCCCTTACTTCATGGTGGGATTAGAATCCTCACGAGGCGTAAAGGACCTATACACGTATCTGATGAGAAAATATATCTCCACCCAGTATTTGAGAGAATATGGCACTGGTTTCAGGCTGTATGCATAATCATGCTTATAATAACGGGAATCATGATTCACTGGCCAGAGCACTTTCCTAACTGGTTCCAGTGGGGGATAGGTGTCCACAACTGGTTTGGCTGGGCAGCTGTAATCTCTTTCGTGGCGTGGATTATCTACGTTATGTTTTCAGGTAGAATTTCCCATTATTTCCCCAAAAAGGGCGAAATTCCTGGTGGCATGATAAAACAGGCAAAATTCTATGGCTATGGTATTTTCAAACACGAACCACATCCATACGCGCCTTCCGAG
>JBFXII010000166.1:0-6845 GCA_050176095.1 Desulfomonilaceae bacterium | reverse complement strand
TCGGTCTTTACCAGTCTGTGAAAATTATCAAGGATTACAGGCCGGATTTTGTTCTCGGAGTCGGAGGCTATGCTTCCGGACCAACATTGGCAGCGGCCACGATTCTTGGAGTACCGACAGGTATTCAGGAACAAAACTCTTTGATGGGATTAACCAATAAGCTGCTTTCTCGAGTAGTGAACAAGATCTTCATTTCCTGGGAGAACACTACACCTTCTACAGACCCACTCAAGACACTTTTAGCGGGAAATCCCATACGTGAGGAATTGCTTACTGCTTTACCTGACAACGGTTCAGACAAATTCAAGATTCTGATATTCGGTGGTTCCTTGGGAGCTAGAAGCATTAATCAAGCTATGATATCAGGTGTTCATGATTTCAGAGATCACAAAGATAAAATTTCGATAAGGCACCAAACAGGAATAGGCGCAGCAGAAGCAGTAAGAAAAGCATACACCGACATTGGAATAGACGCAAAGGTGTTTGAATTCATAGACGACATAGGACCTCATTATAAGTGGGCCGATTTGGTGGTTAGCCGAAGCGGAGCCAGCACCCTGGCGGAACTCACCGCTCTTGGTAAGCCGGCCATACTGGTTCCGTATCCATTCGCTATCAAAGACCACCAACTTTATAACGCCAAATTTCTAGAGGATCGTGGAGCTGCTAGAATCGCCCTTGACTCGGAATTAAGCTCAGGAATTCTTGTTAAATCAATAATCGAATTGATGGCCCAACAAGAAACTTTGGAAAAAATGGCTCTGAATTCAAGAAAACTCGGTCGGCCTCAGGCTGCTAGAACCATCGCAAGGGAAATACTAAAACTCAAAAGGAAATCAAATTGATTGGCGCTTTGTTTAAAAGGGTTAAAGATGTTCACTTCGTAGGAATTGGTGGAGTTGGCATGAGTGGTATTGCCGAGATCTTGTTGGCTCTCGGCTTCAGGGTGAGTGGCTCAGATCTGCAAGAATCCGGTGGAGTAGTTAGACTTAGGGAGCAAGGCGCCAAGATATGGATTGGACATGAAGCCTCACATATTGAAAAAGCAGACGTTGTTGTCTTCTCCTCAGCAGTAAAAAGCGACAATCCCGAAATTGTTGTAGCCCATGAAAGAAGAATCCCTGTCATTCCAAGGGCGGAAATGCTAGCAGAGTTGATGCGCATGCAAACATCGATAGCCGTAGCCGGCATGCATGGCAAAACAACTACCACCTCCATGATCGCTTACGTCCTGGCTCAAGGAGGATTGGATCCGACAGTCGTCATAGGAGGCAAACTCGATTCACTAGGAAGTGGCGCTAAACTCGGGCACGGGAAATTGTTGGTCGCCGAAGCAGACGAGTCGGATAAATCATTTCTAAAACTTCATCCTACAGTCGGAATCGTCACCAATCTCGATCTTGAACACATGGACTGTTACTCCAGTATGGATGAAATACGATCCGCATTTTTGGAATTCATTGATCGTATTCCCTTTTATGGATACGCCATTCTGTGTCTGGACGATTATGAAGTCCAGAACATGATTCCCTCCGTGTCTAAACGAATCGTCACCTACGGGCTAAGTTCTCAGGCTGCAATTCGAGCGGTCAAACCTAGATTTGAGGGGGGGCTCTCTATTTTTCAGGTATTCAAAGAGGATCAAAAATTAGGCGAAATCAAGCTCCCAATACCCGGCGCTCATAATATCGTTAATTCCCTGGCCGCAATAACGGTTGCAGATATTTTTGACGTTCCTTTCGAAGTAACAAAAAAGGCTCTGGAATCTTTTCCTGGAGTTCAACGCAGATTCACTTTACGCGGAAGAGAGGCTGGCATAACTGTAATAGATGACTATGGCCACCATCCGAACGAAATCCGAGCAGTTCTAGAGGCGGCAAAACAAATTGCCGAAAAAAGGATTGCAGTTCTATTTCAACCTCATCGATATACTCGAACAAAGGCGCTTTTTGATCAATTCCTTACAGCATTTCATGACACAGATCTACTGTTCGTCATGGATATTTATGCGGCGAGTGAAAAACCCATAGAAGGGGTTTCGGCCGCATCTTTGTGTGAAGGAATAAGACTTCGGGGCCACAAAAGAGCTGTTCATATTCCCAACAGAGATGAAATACCAGCATTAATTGCAAATTCATTGCAGCCAGGAGACATGCTAATAACTTTGGGGGCCGGTGATGTTACCAAGATGGGGCCGGTGATTTTGGAGCATCTCAAAAATAGGCAGTAGAGAAAAAACTCACTATCGAGAATCTTCATGTTGGAAACAGGGGTTTTCATTTGGGTTGTCCATAATTGCCGATGGATTTTCATCAAACATGTCATGTCAAACGCTGTCACTTCAGCCAACCAATTTCCATAAGGCCCTTATCTCGAAGAACAACATGAATTATAGAATATATGACATCATTGACAAAACTCTCGCAGGTAAAACTCTCAGGAATTTCCCCCTAAGCAGACTGACCTCTTTCAGAATCGGTGGCCCTGCTGACTTGATCGCTCTTCCTACTACTGAAAATGAAATATGCGCGGTCGTCAAGATAATCCAGGAGCATGGACTCAGATTCATGCCAATTGGCGCAGGATCAAATCTCCTGTTCTCCGATGAAGGTTTTAGAGGAGTAATACTTTCTTTAGCTAAATTTCAAGATATTGTAATTATTAATAATAATAAACATGAGATTGAAATGAGGGCTGCGGCTGGCGTTTCTTTGCCAAAAATTGTTCGAAAATTTGGCCAATTTTCCGCTTTGGGAATCTCCAAATTATGGGGAATCCCTGGTCAAATCGGCGGCTCAATCGCATGCAACGCGGGGGCTTTCAATTTTAATTTGTCAAATTTTATATGTGAAATTGAACTTTTAGATGAAAAATGTAAGAAAATAGTTTCAAAAATTCGCGATTTGGACTATGGATATCGTAACATGAAGTTGCCGCCGAACGCGATTGTGACTTCGGCGCTACTGAAAGCAGAAAAGGGAGATATGAAGGAGATAAGGCTGGAGCTCGATTTAGCGAAAACTAAACGAAGATCCGGTCAGCCGCGTGGGGTGGCTAGCGCGGGCTGCATTTTCAAGAATCCTTCACCTGAAAATCCCGCAGGGGCAATTATCGAGAGAGTTGGCTTCAAAGGGATGAGAATTGGATCAGCCGCAGTATCCGAAAAGCACGCGAACTTCATTGTGAATCTGGGTAAAGCCAAATCAGAGGAAGTTATAAACCTGATCGATATGATTAGACAAAAGGCATTGGATAGAGAAGGGATTAACCTGGAACTAGAGATACGAATTGTAGAAAGTTGAGTCGAGAATTGAAAACCGGTGCAGACTTGACACAAACAAGACAGGAAAACCCTAACGATTCTGATCGAGCTTCGATCAAGATGCGAAACAGGTCTGTATTCAAAGCGCTCGTTGCTTCGGGAATAACTATAAACTTATTTTTGGCCGTGGCTCTCGTCTATCTTTTCTCAAGAGGGGCTCCGTATTTCAACCTTAGAAATGTCGAAGTCATCGGGAATCAGAAGCTTTCTGTAGCGGAAGTGATAGAGGTGGCTGAGATAGAGAGTGGCGTAAACCTGCTCACGGTTGAACTTGATTCGATAGTTCAACGGTTAAAAAGGCATCCATGGTTGCGATCTGCTGGCGTTTACAGGAGATTTCCCGATCAGTTGATAGTGGAAGTGGAAGAGCGAACGCCCAGAGGGGTTCTGGCTGTTGATAAGCTCTACTACCTGGATGAAAACGCGGAAATTTTTACCCGATTGTTTCCGGGGGATTCGGTAGACTATCCAATTTTTACCGGTTTAAAACCAAATGAAATTTTTAACAATGGACTTGCGGTTCAGGACATCCTTCGAAGCGCTCTAGGGCTTCTAGACAACCTAGAGAAATTCAGCTCAGAGCTGTCGGTCAGCGATTTGTCCGAAATAAGGCTTCACCTGGATGAAGGTATTTCTCTTTTAACACGCTCTGGTCAGCTCATCTTACTAGGCAAGGGAAATTTCGAGCTCAAGCTTGGTCGATATGAGCAGCTGAAAAAAATTCTAGCGGACAAGGGGGAATGGAATCACGCACGAGTGATCAACCTTGACTTCGATGACCGAGCAATTGTGCGTTCTTCTGAAGAACCGCTCCATCAGGGGTAGAATATGGCACATAGCGAAAACATAATCTGTGGACTTGATGTTGGAACTACCAAAGTATGCGCGATCATTGGCGAAATAAACGCTGATGGCGTAATTGACATCATAGGGGTGGGAACAGCGCCATCGCGTGGCCTCAGAAGAGGTGTGGTAGTAAATATAGATCACACAGTAGCAAGTATAAAAAAAGCCGTAAATGATGCGGAATTGATGGCTGGTGTTAGAGCCGAAAGCGCCTATGCAGGGATATCCGGAGGTCACATTAAGGGCATAAATTCCCATGGGGTAATTGCCATCAAAAATAGAGAAATTACACCTCAGGAGGTTGCCCGGGTCATAGACGCCGCTCGAGCCGTGGCCATTCCCCTTGACCGAGAAGTTATTCACATCCTTCCCCAAGAGTTCATGGTAGATGATCAGGAGGGTATTAAAGAGCCCATCGGAATGGCCGGTGTTCGTTTGGAAGCCAAAGTACACATTATCACCGGCGCCGTTTCCGCCGCTCAAAATATAGTCAGGTGCGCTCATAGGAGCGGCCTTACTGTTAACGATCTTATTCTTCAACAAATGGCTTCATCTGAAGCGGTTCTCTCGTCAGATGAAAAAGAACTTGGTGTGGCTCTCATAGATATTGGTGGTGGAACCACCGATATTGCAGTATTTTTCGAAGGATCTATTCAGCACACGGCTGTTATTCCAGTTGGCGGCGATCAATTGACCAATGACATTGCCGTCGGACTTCGCACCCCTACCAGTGAAGCCGAACGCATCAAGAAACGATATGGATGCGCCCTGTCATCGATGGTCAACAAGGATGAAACTATCACTGTTCCGGGCGTTGGGGGCAGGCAACCCAGAGTAATTGCTCGATCGGTTCTAGCTGATATCACCGAACCTCGTCTGGAAGAAATAATGAGTTTGGTGAAAAGAGAATTAGACAAATATGGCCTAATGAACGTCATAGCCTCCGGCATAGTTCTAACAGGCGGAGCTGTTGCTGTTGAAGGTATGGTTGAATTATCTGAGCAAATATTCGACATGCCTGTAAGGCTAGGATATCCCTCTGGCATCAGTGGATTGGTGGATGTGGTAAACTCACCTGTTTATGCCACTGGCGTAGGGCTTGTTTTGTGGGGAGCCAGGAATAAGGAAATGGACATAACAATATCTTACGAATCGAATCACATGTTTAACAAGGTTTTGGGACGCATGAAACAATGGTTTGCTGAGGCCTTTTAAGGTATTGCTTGGGGTTTGGAAAAGCTTGTATTGACTTTTATTACAGGAGGCGCCGGCAAATGCTGGATTTTGAACTTGAACCAAATCGTAGTGCCATCATTAGAGTTATAGGGGTTGGTGGCGGCGGAGGAAACGCCGTCAATAACATGATTCGAGCAGGTCTGGGCGGAGTAGATTTTGTGTCGGCCAACACAGATTCTCAAGCTCTTGAAAATAATCTAGCTCCGATAAAATTACAGATTGGTAGACAGCAGACACGAGGATTAGGCGCTGGAGCTGACCCTGAAATTGGAAGAATAGCTGCTAATGAAGATTATGAAACCATACGTGACTCTCTTGAGGGTTCCGACATGGTTTTTATCACCACCGGGCTTGGAGGTGGTACAGGCACAGGCGCTGCGCCTATTATAGCCAGAATTGCAAGACAGGAAATCGGCGCTCTGACAGTTGCTGTCGTAACAAAGCCGTTCTTTTTTGAGGGAAAGCGTCGACTTCGTCAGGCCGAAGAAGGGATTGAACAGCTACGTAGGGAAGTCGATACACTAATCATAATTCCGAATCAGAAATTGCTCTCTCTAAAAAAGGACATTTCTTTTGTCGATGCTTTCAGGAAAGCAGATGACGTGTTGTTACAGGGTGTCAGGGGTATTTCTGATCTTGTGACGGTCAACGGCTTGATAAACTTGGATTTTGCCGATGTGAAAACCATCATGTCTGAAAAGGGAGTGGCATTGATGGGCACAGGATCGGCGATTGGCGACGGTAGAATCGAAGAAGCCACCAGGACTGCAATCAATAGCCCACTTTTGGAAGATGTTTCCATGTCCGGCGCTCGAGGTGTTTTGATCAATATAACGGGATCTTCAAATATGTCCCTAACGGAGATCAATGACGCCGTTTCCATAATCCAGAACGAAGCCCATGATGATGCTAATATTATTTTTGGAGCTGTCATTGATGAAGAAATGGGAGATGCCGTAAGTGTGACTGTTATCGCTACTGGTTTTGGAAGGGCAGAAACTTCATCTATTGACACTTCCGAATTTAATCACTCGGTTAGAACACACACACCAATCATTGAGACAAATTATTCCGAGAAACCCATAGCACGAACTGTCGTCCCGGGGAAAGTTCGGGAGAGCAATTTTCCCGCTTTTATCAGAAAAAGCCAGAGAGAAAAAAATAGCAGACATTTGAGCCTTGTCGATGATTACAATATGGAAACTGAGGAAGATTTGGATATCCCTACATTCCTCAGAAAACATGCGGACTGATTTTTCATGTTTCTAAGGAAATTTGGCCCCAAGTAATAAACAACAGTGCTTTTCAAAAACTACTATAGCGGTTCTCGAAAATGATCGCGAAAAAAAACGCGACTTTTTGATCGATTTGTGATTTTGTATATGCATGTCTCGTCCAAGAAACATGCCCAATCAAGAGAACTGTACTCTGGAGGAGTTGC
>JBFXII010000165.1:0-6854 GCA_050176095.1 Desulfomonilaceae bacterium | reverse complement strand
TCTCATAATATCATTTAGATTGTTTATATTGGAGAGAAAAAGTTTGCAAAACATTATGTCACTTCTCAGATCGGGCCAGACCAATTTAACTGCCCCATCTACTGAAAATCAAAAGATGCAGCTTCCTTCATTCCAGAGAGATAGGCTGTTTCAAGAAAATAGCCACCAATCGGGGCTAAAAAATGGCAGGATCCTGCCATGGAACACGGGTGATTATGCTCTAAGAGGATGTCCGGCACAGCTATTGCTTTTCAAAAATCCTCCTGAATACGATAAGTGCGCAAGCCAGTTTCACAAAAGCAATGAAGCTCGATAGATAGTGACAGTATCTTGTTCGGATACCGCGAAAGCCTTTCAGCCAAGCGAAGGTTCGCTCTACGACCCAGCGGCGAGCCGGATGAAGACCTTCTTGCTTCTCAACTTTTTCTTCACCTCGGGAACGAATGTGTGGCTCAAGTCCATATGTATACACTTCTTCGTACACGCGTGGATAATCATATCCTTTGTCCAGACAGAGATGATGACCATCTGCACAAACTTCAAATATCGAAATAAAATCACGATTATTTTCAATTGTTAAACCGACCAACCGGCTATCGTGAACATTGGCTCCGACAACAAGGACTCCGAGAGGTATCCCTTCCTGATCAACATGCAAATGAATCTTTGTTCCTGAACGTCCTCTGTCTGTTGGATTAGCTCCAATGCCTTCAGCCACATCTTTTTTTTGTTCGAACAGGTGCCTGAATCAAAGAACCGTCCATGGATTGCCAGGAAACATGAAGACCTTGATGGGAATGATAATCTTTCATGCATAGTTCCAACACTTGGTCAAAGATCCCATTCTTCACCCATCGACGATAATGCTCATGAATGGTGCTCTTTGAGCCATAGCACTTGGGAATCATGCTCCACTGACATCCTGTTTTCAGACGAAAGATAATACCGTTCAGTATGTTGCGAGGGGAAATCGGGGGGCTCCCGCCTGAACGTTTTCGCTTGAACGGATCAAGGAGCGGTTCCACCTTGGTCCATAATTCGTCCGGTAGTTCGGTGAAATCATACGGCGTACCCATGCCCGCAATTTTTAAATAAAATCAAGAATTAAGCAACATGCGTGCCGGACGTCCTCTAAAATGTCATCCAGCCGGCCATCAGCTGAAAATCATAAGTTCCAGTAAACTGGATTTTTTAACTTCCTGTATTGTATCAGCTATCACCGAAAAGGACAGTTCAAGCCCTTCCCTTGGGAGTTTTTGGGGAAAGGGTTTTTCCCCGGACACCCCTCCCCCACTCTCTACCGGGCCTGTCCTGAGGCTTTTCCAATCGTCAGCCAAGTTGGTTCCCCCTGGGTTAAAATACCAGGAAATCGCGTTCTACACCCAACTTATGCTTACCATAGGGCCCGGTCCCTTCCGAAATCACATTCAACTTGACCTGTGTCGAAAAAGACATGTCCTCAATGCAGGAAGCTGCAGTTGTCAACGCAACTTTGAAAATTACCACTTTGGACTCGTATGTGCAATGCCTTTTACTAAAACATTTGTCTTGAAAAAATTTTGCAACAGAGGCAAAAAGGAGATAGAATTAAAACTCCTAGCCGCGCGCAACGAGCGACATGCAAGAGTAAATATACATTCATGCACTAACCGAATGTCTTAGTTCAAGCACAGTAACAACGCCTGGCTGCTTCATCGAAAAAATAGCAAAAGCACTTACCTGGAATTCGGAAAACTGACGGGGAGGAATCGATGAAAGAATCAACAGATAGTTGCGATGATCAGTACTTAACTTTTACACTTGAAAAAGGGCTATACGCCCTAAGTATCAATCATGTACGAGAAGTTCTTGAGTATGTGACCATTACTAGAATGCCGAGGACGCCGGACTATATCTGTGGCGTTATCAATTTAAGAGGTCACGCAGTCCCAGTTGTTGACCTCAAAGTAAAGTTCGGCCTCGGACAAACTGAAAAAACCATCAATACGTGCATCATAATTACCGAAGTAAATTTTGAAGGTGACCAAACTGTTTTTGGAATTCTTTCTGATTCTGTCCGAGAAGTCTACGAGATGGATGAAGGACAAATCGAACCCCCGCCCAACATGGGTACTGCCATTAGAAAAGATTTTATAGTTGGGATGGGTCGGTCAGATGATGTATTCATTATCATTTTAGACATCAACAAAGTTTTCAACTCACAAGAGTTAGCTAGCGTTCTTGACGCTATAGATGACAAACAGGCCGCCATCGCTCTTTAATTTTTCTTTCCAAATAGGCTGTCGTAACTTCATTTTTAACTGATTCAATACTAACCAGGAGGACAAGATGCGAAATCTTAAACTTGGAATAAAGATTGGTATCGGCTTTGGCATCCTCATTTTAATCGCATGTACTCTTGGAGGGATGGCCATACTTAACATGACAACTGTAGAGCACAACGCAAAAAGACTATCAGATGAGTATGTACCTGAAGTAGCTATTGCCAACAACGTTGAACGTTCTTCGTTTTTGACGATGTACGCATGGCGCGGTTACAGTCTTTCAGAAGAAACTTCTTTTCTTGATGAAGGCAAAAAAGAACTTAGCCAAGTTCAAAAGCATTTATCCGATGCAAAAACACATGCTGACAAGTACTCTGAGTTGGTCAAGTTGCGCGAAAATGTTGCCTTAGCCCAAGGCAAAGTAAGCGAGTATTCAAAATTAGCAGACCAAACAGCTGCTCAAATCCAAGCACTGGATAAAGACCGAAAACTCCTTGATACTTCGGCAGCAAGCTACATAAAAAATGCAAACGATTTTCTCAAAAGCCAAGAAGAGGCCCTCGCCAAAGAAATCGCTAGCGGCGCATCTGGCGATAAACTCAAGGAAAGAACAAACAAAGTTTCATTAATCAATGATGTAATTGACATCGGGAATGAAACACGCAATTTGGTCTGGAAAGCGCAAGCACTTCGAGAACCTAAAATCCTTGAAGGAGCAATGAGCAACTTCCCAAAGATTGAAGATTTACTAGCTAAAATCAAAACCATTACGTTTGCTGAAAGCAATATCAGACAACTCGCAACGATAAGCGAATCTGCCCAAGTCTACAAATCTGCGATGACAAGTCTAGTGACAAATTGGAATGAATTACAAAAAACAAACGTTAAAAGGACAGAAATCGGCCAAGCAGTTTTAAGTGCTGCCGCTCAGACCTCCCTTGCAGGCATGGATCAAACCAGTGAAATTTCAAAAGAAGCAGTCACCAGCCTTGGAACTGCCTCTACTACCATGGTTGTAGGACTTTCCATCGCCCTTCTCCTTGGAATTATCGTTTCAGTCGTTTTAACAAAAGCAATTACAGGGCCAGTTCAAAAAGGTGTTCAGTTCGCTGAAGCCATGTCCAACGGTGATTTCACCAAAAGCCTTGACATAGACCAAAAAGATGAAATTGGTATTTTGGCAGCATCCCTCAATACTATGGTTGTAAAGTTGCGTGAAGTTGTTGCTGATATTCAATCTGCCTCAGAAAATGTCGCGTCTGGTTCAGAAGAATTATCTGCTTCCGCTCAAAGTATGTCTCAAGGTGCAACCGAACAGGCTGCCAGTGTTGAAGAAATTTCTTCATCAATGGAACAGATGTCGTCGAACATCAGACAGAATGCCGAGAATGCTCAGCAAACACAGTCTATTGCGGTTAAAGCTGCTCAAGATGCTCAAGAAGGTGGCAAAGCTGTCATTTCCGCTGTCACCGCGATGAAGAATATCGCTGAAAAGATTTTGATCATCGAAGAGATCGCTCGCCAGACCAACCTTTTAGCGCTAAACGCCGCTATCGAAGCTGCACGAGCTGGTGAGCATGGTAAAGGTTTTGCTGTCGTAGCCGCTGAGGTCAGGAAACTGGCAGAACGGAGTGGCAGTGCCGCGTCAGAAATCTCTGACCTCTCGACTTCAAGTGTCCGAATCGCTGAACAAGCAGGTGACATGCTCACGAAGATGGTCCCTGACATTCAACGCACAGCTGAACTTGTACAGGAAATAGCTGCGTCAAGCATTGAACAAAACTCCGGTGCTGAACAGATCAATAAAGCCATCACCCAACTCGATCAAGTAGTTCAGCAGAATGCGTCTGCTTCCGAGGAAATGGCCTCAACATCGGAAGAGTTATCTAGCCAAGCAGAACAACTTCAAAGTACAATCGAATTCTTTCAAGTTGGCACCACCAGCAACAAACGACGGACAGCACCTAAAGCTTTGCCGACCGGCCGCTCAAGGAGCATGACCGCCATCAGGAAGCAAACGTCTACCGCAAAGATTGATTTGGACATGGAAGACAACGACTTCGAAAAGTTCTAACAATTTTATCAGGGAGGTGGGGTGAGTGCCCCACCTCCTCTTTGAGAGCAATAAAATGAAACTTTGCTACAACATAGAAACCAACCAAACATTTGCACACATGGTGCGCACAGTTGGACACAAACTCCTTGGGGAACCAAAGAACAGAAGTCAAATAAGCAGATGCTTTCTCGCAATATATTTCATTGACTTAGTTCTTCACGAGAACAAAAGAATACTTGACGCGTACAACCATGCGGGGAAGGAAAATATATTCATTTCATTATACAATTCAGAAACCTTGCTAGAAGAGGTTGAGAAAAGATTTGTCGAAGCCGACTATCGCCAAATCGTACTTACTTTATCAAAGTTTGTTATGGAATCAACAATGATTCCGACAAACTCAAAGTCAAACCCGACATAGTCGCCACCTCAGGGACCACCACCATTAATTCGCAAGCTAATTAACAACATGAGAGAGCCCCCCCAGGCGATCATCACCGCAATACCTCTACGAACACACAACGCTTACACCAGCTAACAGGTTAAACATGATTTTGACATCTCAGCATAGCAAGCTTGCCATCCTATTTCTTCTTGTTGTTATTGCATGGTCTACTCTAGTATCATTGCTATACTCGTCTGCAAAATCAAACACTCTAGACTCTATTCAATCACAAGCTTTAGTTGAAGCAGAGATAGCTCACAATAAGGATTTGATATACAGACGATGGGCTGCAAGGATGGGTGGGGTGTACGCCGAAACATCTCAAGGACTCCAACCAAACGCTTACCTAGATATTCCTGACAGAGATGTCGTCACGAATTCAGGAAAACATCTCACCTTAATAAATCCTGCGTTTATGACGAGAATGGTCCACGATGCAATGAACCGCGAGTCTGGGCTGAAGGGGCATATAACTAGTTTAAAGCCGCTGCGGCCCGAAAATGCCCCCACCCCATGGGAACGAAAAGCGCTGGAGGAGTTCTTAACTGGTTCCAAACAATTTCATGAATTTACATCTGAGGGCGGAATGAATGTTCTTCGGTTCATGCGCCCAATGCGCACAGAAGAACCTTGCTTGAAATGTCATGCCAAACAAGGATACAAAATTGGAGACATCCAAGGAGGCATTAGTGTAACTGTCCCAATGGATAAATACAGCGAATCATACGCCAAACTTATAACCTCTGCCTTACACAGATATCTTATCATCGGAATTATTGGCTTTATATTCATAGCGGCAACATTTATCTATCTACTCTGCAACGAAAAAATCAGAAAAATCGCAAATGACACTTTAATCAAATCCGAAGCGAAAAGCCGCGAAAACGAGGCGCGTTTTAAATCACTGTATGAATGTTCTCCCCTAGGGACTCTCCTCATTAACAAGGCCGGGACAATAATTGACTGCAATAACGCTTTATGCAATATCTTTGACTTTCCCCGAGAAGCATACCTGGGATCAAATCTCCTTGAAGCTGTCAAAGATCCACTCTTCCTAAATTCCATCGAAAAAATGCTTACAACTGGCGAATCTTATGAAGAAGGCCCATACGAATCTGCTTACTCTAAAAAAAATCTTTTTATCAGATCGCACGGAATAAAAGTTCATGAAGATCTTTTTATGATTCTCGTAGAAGATATTTCTGTCCAAAAGGTTTCAGAGCTCGAACTTATTGCTGCAAAAGAACAAGCGCTTGCAGCTTCTAAGTCAAAATCAGAATTCCTGGCCAACATGAGCCACGAGATCAGAACTCCTCTGAATGGCATCATGGGGATGCTCCAACTCCTTGAGTCGACAAATATCGATAAAGAGCAGAACGAATATATCGACATCGCACTAAACTCGTGCAGAAATCTAACCAGCTTAATATCTGACATTTTGGACTTATCGCGAATCGAGCAAGGATACCTATCACTAGAAAGTCATGGGTTTAACATCAAACATTTGATTGAAGACGTTATCCATACTTTCATAACACAATTAAATCAGAAAAATATTGGCATACAGACCTCTATAGAAGACAAAATACCAGAACTTGTTTATGGAGACTCTGGACGGCTACGGCAAATACTTTTCAATATATTCGGAAACTCCGTAAAATTCACCCCCACGGGGAATATTTTCCTATCGGTTAGCTATTTACAAAGGGCAGAAGTCATAACATTTTTTATTGAAATTTCAGACACTGGCATTGGAATCCCAGAAGATAAACTCGATGAAATTTTTGTCCCTTTTACACAAGTTGATGGATCTTTGACACGTAAATACGGAGGGGTTGGGCTTGGACTTTCTATCGTAAAAAAGCTACTCCTTGTAATGAGTGGAAGTATCACTGTCGGCAATAATGTTGGAGGGGGCACTACGACTTGTGTTGCAATTCCATTTAAAACTACTGAGCCTCCGATTCTAGAGAACACAAATCAACCTTACAACATCGATTGCGAAAACATTTCGAGCCTAAAAGTACTCATCGCAGAGGATGATAAAGTCAACCAATTGGCTATATCTAGCTTCGTAAAAAAAATCGGC
>JBFXII010000164.1:0-6883 GCA_050176095.1 Desulfomonilaceae bacterium | reverse complement strand
GAATTATCCTCAAGCAAAAAACATAATGATATTTGGTTTTGATTTCGAAGGAGACATTGATGTTGACGCCATGAATCTGGCTTTGAGCTACACGCTACCAAATTTCCCCGAATTCATGAGTTTTGTCAAAGAATCCGGAACGGGTGTGGAAAAACGGCTGAACTGGTTCCTTGATTCAGATTTCAAGCCTGAATTCAGGCAAACGATAATGACAAACCTGGATTCCTCATTGGGGTTTGAGCATTCATTGATAAATGGTCTGGATCAAAGCGTCAACAAGGACTGGGACTTGTTAAGAACCGTGCCGACGGAGTTTCACGTAGTTAGCCTTCCAGATGGAAGAAGAAGTCTCATGTCCCTTGTACACCATGCGGCTGCTGACGGATGGACGCTGGCGTCATTTTATCGTGATCTTATGGCTCATTACCACAAGATTGTTACAGGGAATGAACCTGAATGGGCACGTGATTACGATTTCGTTTCCAGTGTGAAGACCCGAATGGTCGAAATAAAGAATTCAAGACTTAATAACACTCTGTACTTCCTGAAAAATATGCTCGATTCATACGTAAAGAAACCTTGTCTTCCGTTGGGAAGAGGTGACTCTGATGAGACTGGTGTAAATTACAGCAAATTAGCGCTCACTAAAGAACAAACCCATCAGGTTACCAGGAATGTTTCGCAGCGAAGCGGCCCGTTTATTGATGGGCTAATCGCTGGGATGGCGAGATCAATTGATCTGTGGAATGCATCTTTAGACCATAAGAGTTCAGGCGATATAGTAATATGTGTTACTGTCCAGATGCGTGGCCGGTTTGGTGAAACTAATACAGCCAGTAACTCGTCTTCAATGAAAATAAGGCTTGGCGCCTCGGAACGAAGGGATCCTGATGTCCTCTATGAAACCGTTTCATCACGCCGACAGAGGGAACAGGACAGTCTTTCCGATGTGAGAGTCTGTATGGCCAGCAACGGCCTGACTGATTCAATCCGGATGTTACCCCTCAAAATTAGACAGAGAATTGGGCATTACGTATGCCAGATGCGGCTCATACCTACACTAATTGCTCCGTTTGGATTGATGTGGCCGGAGTTCAGGAACGGAAGGAGAACTGGTGATTCATATCTTAAGGAAGTTGGGAGATTGAATCTGTTGGAATTTCATGCGTTCCCTTACAAACTAGGTTACAATTGTCCTTTGATTCTAGGAGCATATACCTTCAGAAAGAGGCTAAATTTGCAGATTGTGGCCTCATCATGCCTCTTGACGGCGGAAGAAACCGTGCGTTTCACCGGCTTGCTAAAGGATGTGATGCTGGAGAATCCATCTGCCGCCTAGCAAAGGGCTGGAAATGACAGAGACACGCAAGTTCCTTGATCCTAATTCCGAGTTGATCGCATTGTCTACCTTCGGTAACACAAAAAACGTTTTTGTGATAGCGATGGAAATAGAAGGGCCATTTGATGAAAGCGTGTTTCGCCAGTCAGTGGCAGGGACTCTTGAGCTCTATCCTCAGTTGGGTTGCTGTCTGCGTGAGACCATCAGACATGGCAGACGTCGCTTACACTGGCATCCGGTCCCTGATCTCGAATTTCCAGTCGCCATCTCAGATCTGAAGCGATATGAGCCATCAAGACCGGTTCTTGAGACTATTTTAGAACATCTGTCACCCAGACTCGACAGGGACTGGGATCTTTTCGAGGAGGGGCCTGGGGAAGCCCATTTATTGAGGGTGTCCAAGGATCACCATATCATAGTGGCGCTCATTCACCACGCTGTCGTTGATGCAGTCGCGGCTGCTGAGATCGGAAGACAATTTTTCCTCAAATACAAGGAATTGATTACGGGTGTTAAAGATGATTTACAGGGAGTTACCACCATCAGCGTTTCCACCTCAAGGAAAAGAGCTGCCAAAGTGAAGAAGTTCGAGTGGCAGGACCTTGTTCATAACGTTCGTTTGGCCTTGGCCCCCTTGTTTTTAAAGCCTTCATTGCCGGTTGGCTCCGGGATCAGGGGGGATAAGAATCAACGTCAGATAAAGAGAGTGCTGTCTGAAGAGGATACTGCGCGTCTGACCATGACGGCTCAAAAAAGCGGAGGTGTGTTCATAGACATTTTGGTCGCATCCAGCAATCTCGCGATCGAGAAGTGGAATTCACTTCAAAACGTTCAAACCGGTTCGGTGACGACATCTGTTACCATGAGCATCAGAGGAAGGTACGAAAGCCTAGACCATTCGAACAATGTGAGCGCCATATTTTTTGAATCCACACCCCAAGAAAGAGAAGACTCCAAAAAATTTCTCCGTTCGCTGGCCATAAGCAGAATCGGACAATTTAGAAAACAGATGGACCTGAGAAATTATGAGAATGTGAGCAGGTTGATCACATTCCTCAGTTTCCTGCCGTTCAAAATAAGGCGCAGGTTTACACACCATGTAATCCAGAAACATAAATGGTCTATCGGCATTACACTTCTAGGCGTGATGTGGCCGGAGATAAAGAATGGCAAGCCTACTATCGACTCTTACCCGTTATGTGTAAATGAGACCCAGATAACAGAGGTTTATGGAACCGGTTACAAGACCATGACAGATACACCACTTCTACTCATAGTTTATTTCTTCAGGAGAAGAATCAACTTTATCCTTACGGCTTCAGGCTCCCTTTTTACACAGAAAGAAGCGGACACTTTTATGGATATGTTGATTGCCACGCTGAAGAGAGGATTGAATTCATGACCACGTCTCGCAGCGATCAAGTCGTCCAGGATGGAATGTAAGAGTATGGAAAAATTTTTGAGACGTTCATCTCTTGGGCGTTACCAATGTGTTTAACGGACCCGAATTGCTAGGTTAGTCCGGGCTCTCGAAAATCCGACATTCTGTGACTGATTGAAAAAAGTTTTGTGACATAGTAGGTTATATCTGATTGAGGTCCGTGAGGGCTTTGAACCCTCCCATGGTTCGAACGTCCAAATCCCAGACCAATGTCCCATTGGCGTCGTGGCCCCGATTCACAACTGATAAGAACGAATTCAAAGCCATTGTAAACTTTGTCAGAAGTTCTTTTTGAATGGAACAGGTTTTCTGGTTCAACGAACCGTGATCTGTGATCGAATCAAGAGCTTTATATAGCTGATCAATTGCCTGCTATTGGTTCCTGGCAAAGGACTATCAGAACCATTCCGTTTTCACTAAATATCAGGGCTGTTTCATAGGGCTCGAATCAAGACAATATGGTCTACGGTAAAAAGGTTCAAAATTACCTTATCTTTTTTTCTACTGTTCCGTTAATTGGGGTTGGATAGAATCTGAAAATTATGTTTTTGCTCTAGATATTCGTCCAAGTTGGCGCTCCTGCAAGACTTGAATCAAATCCAGTTCAATAGCGCGCGGACTTTTTCATTAAGTTCGAAATTTATTTTCGAGAAACGCTTTAGCAATGGGCGAAGTCATGGGGCTGAAAATGTCCCTAAAACTTGCTCGTTATCTGCATCCCAGACGGGGCTGTGCAATAGGTTTCCTGTGAATGAACGATCAGGATGGGGCGGAATTGAATATGTTTGAAACAAATGCGTCTTGATGAAGTTATTGTGGGTGGAGCGGAGACAGTCTGTTATCCGAGGAGAAACTTTCTCAAAGCACATGTTGGAGGCGTAAAGCCTACTTACGGCCCTTCATCCTTCAAGGAAAGAAATCAGGAGGCGGGGTCACGAACACCAATTATTTTGGGACCCCTCTGTTCTGGTTGGTGAGGTTTCGTAATCAAGCCGTCGAACTCATTTAATCGATCATGATATGAGCCAATGTTTACGCTGTAGTAGAGTCAGGCGATTTCTTGCGAGTCCTCCACCAGGAAACCACAAACATGTATCCACTCACAACCGAACCAATGCAACCCAGGATCTTCGCTGACAGTTCGGCCATTTTGTGCAGAAAATCCATCGACTGCGGTGATGTAGACGCTGGGATTGACCTGGAATTGATCAATTGCAACATGCTCTGTACCAAGGCCATTTGATCTCTCAAGTTCTTGTTTTCAAGTTCCTTCATCTCAACCTGTAGTCGCAATTCTTCAAGCTGCTTCACAAGGGTTCGCTGGGCTTCGCTATCCGTTTGTCCCTTGGCGCGCATAAATTCGATAGAACCGGCTACGTCTATTTCTTTCTTAATTGACTGGATGTCTTCCTCATTGTGATTTACCATGGCCACCATCTGAGGATATTTTATAGCGGTTTGGACAGTCTCCAGAAAAGGAATTGTAAAAAAATATATTAAGGCTGCCGTTATGGACAGAAGAGCAAACTGTTTTAAATAGAATTTAATGGAACTGTCAGGCCGTTGACCCATTTTCATTGATCTCCCTCCATTCATGGCCGAAATTTGTTGTCAGAGCCTCATGGGTAACTATTATGATTCTAATTTAGCTCCTTGCAGATCACAACTTCACCTCTGTCATATCAACCACACGAGCTACCTATTGGCATCTGGGGACAACCTTCCGATCATTTCTAGGAGATGAAAAGCTCAGAATCGCATCAAACCTTCTACTAATAAACATGAAAAGATTTACTAGCGCCAATCTGACTTACAGAAATCAGCTGTGATAATATTATGATGCTTCTCTTAATTCCCTTAGCTAATGTAACATGGTTCCTGGTTTAGATAACCTCCTTCAGTGATTCAGTTAACTAGCATACAGAGATCATCAATTAACTGTGATTAACTGTGTCTCGGTCTGGGCATAAAACTGGCAAAACCATTCCCGTTTCATTAATGGTCAGAGCCCCTATACAGTTTAGATTGGGACAATGCGGCGCAATATGGAAAACTTCAAAATTACCCATCTTAATTTTTTAACCTTTATGCCAACCGGGATCATGCAAAATCAGAACAGTCTGTTTTATCGTTGGGCTGCAAGGAGCCCTTCTGCTGCTATCCAAAAACAATGTTGTTGGACACTCATTTAGTAAACCATGAGCTGGCGGAATTGCAGGCTTAGTTTTTAACGACCAACAGCCTTTTTAAAAGTTTCATCCATTCGAAGCTGAAACGGTTTGTAAATGAAGCGCAATTCTTGAGGTCGCCCGATGGTCTTAATATTAGTTTGGCGTGAGCCAATAGTCTGTCCAAGCAAAACTGTTGATGCCGACCAGAGTGTCTTGCTGCCCAAAACTTTTTTTCTATGAAATTATTGGCTAAAGATAAATCTATTACTTGGGGGTTTTATCAGCAATAAGATCTGCCACCGAACAGGCGCACCATTGACTAAGCTTCAGGCACTTGTCCCTTATTCCAGTCTCACACCATTTCAGACGATCCGATGGATTCTTGAAATCGCAACCTGTAAGCTCAAAGCAATTACTCGATCCATGATGAAGCTCAAAAACACAAATGAGTTGTTGAACTTTTTCATAGATCCGTTCGGACGGGTCTTCAGGTTTAGTTCGTCCCAGCATCATTCCAAGGGCCATTACTGCACCCGAAACAGCCCCGCAAATGCCTTTAGTCCGGGATATGCCACCACAAAAACCTGTGGCGATTTTAGGCACGACTTGAGAATTAAGTTCTGATTGCTCAGCCACGGCCAGCAAGACGCTTTCAGCTCAATAAAAACCGGAGTCAAAAAGCTCACTAACCCTTTTTTCAAGTGATTGCGAATCCATCGGCCAAATGCCTCCATTAGAAAAAATAACTGTTTTCTAAGCATGCTCAGAGCAAAGTTCCTGATTTTTAAAGGGATCATAATCGGGTCTGAGTCTAGAAAGTATCGCCTGACGTGTTTTTTCCATCAACTCAGGTAAGTCTTTTTCTGACAATCCTAGCGTAGGGATAGGTGGACATATTGTCAATTTGACCAGGCCTGGGCGGAACGCTAACATTTTCTTGGGCATTATCTTGAAGGCGCCATTGCAAACAATAGGCAAAATGGGAATACCCGTCTGAATCGCCATCATGAATGCCCCTTTCTTCAATTCCTTCAAGAAGCCATCAGGGGTGCGGGTTCCTTCAGGATAGATCAGCATTGACCATCCATCCTGAAGTTTTGTGTCCTTTTCCCTATTGAGTTTTTCTATAGCCGTGGCTGAATTTGAGCGGTCTATGGCTATAGCTCCCGTTGCCCAGAGAGCCCAACCCCAAACCGGAACCTTCAGCAGTTCCTTTTTGACAACCCATCTGAAATACAGGGGCAATGATGAAACAATAGACACGATATCAGCAACACCTTGATGATTTGGAGTAATTATGTAAGACGTTTTGGGAACCAGGTTGTTCATGCCGCTCAATGAATACCTAATACCCATCATTTTGGCCACAGTGCGATTCCATGTCCGCATCATCAGAAATGCAAACTTCCCAGGTTTTATAAATAATGAGGACAACAACATCGGAATGGTCATGACAGGAGTAATTATCACCAACCCGATCACAGTAACGATTATTCTTAGAATAGATTTCTTAGCTGAATACAAGGTAGGCTCCATTTATTGTGATTGTCTGACAATCTCAGGAATTTCGGAAAATGAAATTTGCGCCTAATTTTGTGAACCTAAATGTTTCCCAAACTCCTGACACCAAAGTAGCGATAATATATTTTAGAAAAGGTTAGTTCAATAGGTTATTTTCAGACCCCACATTTTTTTCAAAGTCATGATCATTGGCTGATAATTCGGGCATAACCTGTTTCGACATTTTGTGAAATCTCTGCCACAATTGTATTCGCATTCCAACAAGAACTCTTTTTCATGATCTGCCAATTTCTTGCGCATGTTGACCTTACCTCAAATTTTATCTATTATAATAAAAGTCGATTTAGGTCAGATACGGACACCTCGATCGTACTGGCCTAACAATCGGAAGTATAATGCGTTGCTGTTAAG
>JBFXII010000163.1:0-6899 GCA_050176095.1 Desulfomonilaceae bacterium | reverse complement strand
ACCGTTCTTTCTTGATCCAAAAACATACATATAGGTCATTCGAACATCCAGGAGAAAACTAAACTGTTGGGAATACCAGTTATCCTGAGATTCAAAGCTGCAGGAAATGATCGGAGTTACAATTACGTAACCGATGTGCTAGAGAGCACGCTACATAAATGTATCTAATTCAGGATCATATTACAAAATGGTAGGTTAATTTTGAGCGCCAAATCGTTAAGTCAGACTATGGAATTAAAAACATAATGATATATCAACGTGTTATATTTATGAGACTTTATGTAATTGACTTGGCATGCAGATTGCTCACTATATCGAAAATGTAAGGTTTTGAATTCTCTCGATGCTCAGCGAATATGAGGATGAGATAAAGAATAGGTGATTTCCGGAGTTAGTGGTTGAGTATTCACCCTCTGGAATGCTGACAGAAAAGAAGGAATGAGAAATGAGAAAAATAGAGGCAATCATAAAACCGTTTCGACTTGATGATGTGAAAGAGGCTCTGCAATCGGTAGGTGTTCACGGAATGACTGTAACCGAAGTCAAGGGCTTCGGACGACAGAAAGGTCACAAGGAGATCTATCGAGGCGCTGAGTATCTTGTTGATTTCCTGCCAAAGGTAAAGATCGAGTCAGTAGTCAAAGCTGACATGGTACCGCAGGTAATTGAAAAAATAATATCCGCTGCCAAGACCGGGAGCATAGGTGACGGAAAAATATTCGTTACGCCGGTTGAGTCAGTCATAAGGATAAGGACGGGTGAGAAGGATTTGGATGCCATTTGATTAGCATCCGTTGATTGGATCAATTTTCATCAATTGGCATGTTCTCAACATGCTTTAGGCATAGCTGCAAGAATAAATTAGTTGGAAAACAAGGAGTAAAGTATGGATCCCAAACAGGTTTTGGAGTATGCCGCTGAAAACAACGCGGTAATGGTAGACCTAAAATTCATGGACTTCCCTGGGATGTGGCAACATTTTTCCGTTCCTCTTCATGAACTAGAAGAGGATTCATTTGAAGAGGGTTTTGGATTTGATGGTTCGTCCATCAGGGGATGGCAACCGATTCATGCTTCGGACATGTTGGTAATCCCTGATCCTAACACTGCCGTGATGGATCCGTTTATGGAACATCCCACTCTGTCACTCATTTGCAACATATACGACCCGATGACCAAAGAGAAATATTCTCGTGACCCTAGAAACATAGCTCAGAAAGCCGAAGCCTATTTAAAGTACACAAAAATTGGGGATACGGCATATTTCGGACCTGAAGCTGAATTCTTTATTTTTGACGATGTGCGGTACAGTTACGGCTCGAACCATGGATTTCATCATGTGGACTCCATTGAGGGCACTTGGAACACAGGCAGAGAAGAGGAACCAAATCTTGGCTACAAGCCGAGACATAAGGAAGGCTACTTCCCTGTTTCTCCTTCCGACTCACTTCAGGATATCAGAACCGAAATGGTTTTATTGCTCGAGAGCCTAGGCATAACTGTAGAAGCTCAGCACCATGAGGTCGCCACCGCCGGTCAGAGCGAGATCGACATGAAGTTCCGACCAATAGTCCAGATGGGCGATCAACTGATGTGGTTTAAGTATGTGTTGAAAAATGTAGCCAAAAGACACATGAAAACCGTCACTTTTATGCCCAAGCCCTTGTTTGAGGATAATGGCTCGGGAATGCATACGCACATCAGTATATGGAGAGGTTCCCAGCCGCTTTTTGCAGGTGACAAATATGCGGGCCTATCTCAGGAAGCCCTTTGGGGAATTGGTGGAATCTTGAAACATGCTCCGGCTCTTTGTGGAATCTGTAATCCTACTACCAACTCTTACAAAAGACTGGTGCCGGGCTTTGAAGCCCCTGTTAATCTGGCCTATTCATCACGAAACCGCTCGGCATGTTGCCGAATTCCAATGTACAGCGCTTCACCCAAGTCGAAACGCATTGAATACAGGACGCCTGATCCTTCCTGTAACGGTTATCTGGCTTTTAGCGCCCTGTTGATGGCCGTCATAGACGGCATTGAAAACAAGATTGATCCAGGAGAGCCTCTTGACAAAGATATCTACGCCTTGTCGCCAGAGGAATTGAAAGATGTTCCTTCTACTCCAGGAGACTTGGCAGAAGCTCTTAAGGCGCTTGAAGACGACCATGACTTCCTCATGAAGGGGGACGTCTTTACAGAGGACGCCATTGGAATGTGGATCGAATATAAAAGAAACGCCGAACTGAACCCGGTGCGGATGAGACCCCATCCATATGAATTTGCTCTGTATTTTGACATTTAATAGATACTAGGTTCCTTAAACATACTTTTTACAATGCCTTAGATTCATCCTGAGCCACGGTGTTTCGATTGAAGCCGTGGCTCATTATTTTGTTGCTTCGTCGCCTTGGGTTCGACGATAAATAAGGCGTCATGACATAACAAGGTTGCTCTATTCATCAATTGGAGGCCCGCTTGAAAACCCTGAGGATAGCCCTGGCTCAAATTAATCCCATTGTTGGAGATATTGGAGGCAACACCGCAAAGATTGTCGCCAATATAAAGAAGGCTATAGCTTTACAGTCCGACATAGTTACATTTCCAGAGCTTTCCATCTGCGGTTATCCTCCTGAGGATCTCCTGTTAAAGCACAAGTTTCTTTTGGACAACCATAGAGGCCTTGAGGCGGTAGTCCAAGCATGTGAAAACATCACAGCGGTTGTTGGGTACGCTAACTTTTCGAACGAAAAGATCTATAATTCTGCCGCATTGATCCACAACAAGGCCGTTGTCGCTGTTTATAACAAACTTGAATTACCGAATTACGGTGTATTTGACGAGAAACGATATTTCACTCCAGGTCAGGGTTGCCTCGTTTTTGAACTCAAGGGTATCAAGGTGTCTGTCACAATATGTGAAGACATCTGGGTGGAAAATTCATTATCCGAAGATTGCGTGTTACGAAATCGGGCTGCTTTGACCCTCAATATCTCAGCATCCCCTTTTTATTCGGGAAAATACGAACTTCGCAAGAAAGTTGTGGGAAGATTTTCCAAGGTTACCGGGTCGATTGTCTGTTTTAACAACCTGGTCGGGGGACAAGATGAGCTTGTCTTCGATGGAGGAAGCCTTGTAATTTCGCCTGGCGAAAAAATTCTGACAGCGGCAAATCGTTTTTCCGAGGATTTGCTGGTGACTGACATAACTGTTGACGCAATCCCGCTCGAAGAATCGTCACGAGGCCCCGAGAAAAAGATCGTTGTTCTCGGTTCGAGCGTGCCTGAACGGTCTAACGTACTTAGTAATCGGCGTCCTCGTAACATGGACAGGGTCGAAGAAGTCTTTGAGGCCCTCAAACTAGGGCTAAAGGATTACTGCTCAAAAAATCGCTTCACGAAATTGGTCATTGGTTTGAGTGGTGGTATTGACTCGGCTCTCACTACAGCAATAGCTTGTGAATCCCTCGGAGTTCAAAATGTGATTGGCGTAACCATGCCATCCCGGTTCACATCGGGCGAAACGCTCTCTGATGCTGGCCTGCTGGCAAAGAATCTCGGCATTAGAATGATTTCCGCTCCCATAGAGGGGATACTGGCCTCATTCATGGACGCTCTTAAGGATACTCTTGGCGATGGCCCATTGGGAATTGAGTATGAAAATTTGCAGGCTCGAATCCGAGGCGCAATATTAATGACCCTTTCGAATCGTTTTGGTTGGTTGGTGCTCACCACAGGAAACAAGAGCGAAACCGCCGTGGGGTACTGCACTCTTTACGGAGATATGGCAGGAGGTTTCGCCCTTATAAAGGATGTTCCGAAAACATTGGTTTTCGAGCTCTCGCGATATGTCAACAAGCGGGCCGGTTACGATTTGATACCACAATCAACCATAGATAGGGCGCCAACTGCAGAACTTAGACCCGATCAGAAAGACGAGGACTCTTTACCGCCCTACAACATCCTGGATCCCATATTAAAAGCATACGTCGAAGACGACAAATCCCCGGATGAAATACGGAACTTTCCTGCAGACATAGTCAAGTCAGTGGCTCACTTAGTCGATATCAATGAATATAAAAGGCGGCAAGCGCCTCCTGGAATAAAAATAACTCCCAAGGCCTTCGGCAGGGATAGAAGACTCCCAATTACCAATAGATACACTAACGATAATATGGATGAAAAATAAGATGATCGCACTGGTTATACAGCATTTAGAATCTGAAGGCGTAGGGACTTTAGGCGATTTCCTTCAATCAAAAGACTGGGAACTTGATTTCGCAAAACTATATGAAGGTTGCAAACTGTCCGCCAAGAATGGGATGTATGACTTGGTTGTTTCCATGGGCGGAACAATGAATGTCTATGAGGAAGACAAATATCCGTTCCTGGCAGATGAGACCAAATTTCTCCGTAAAGAGATCGAAAGGGGAACTACTGTTCTCGGAGTATGCTTAGGCGCCCAAATGATTGCCAAGGCCATGGGAGCGCAAGTAGTAAAATCTCCAGCAGAGGAAGTTGGCTGGGGAGAGGTTTTTCTTAACAATGAAGGCCTTTCGGATAAACTTTTCGCTGGAGTCAGAAACCCACTGAAGGTTTTTCAATGGCATGGAGACATGTTTCATGTTCCAGAGCCAGGTGTTTTACTGGGGTATTCGGAGTTGTGCCCACACCAGGCTTTCAGAATTAACCGCTCATATGGCTTTCAATTTCACATCGAGGCTGACGCAGATATTTTGAGCGCTTGGTTTGATGATTCTCCTCAAAAAGACGATTTCGTCAGAGAATATGACACAAACGTAGATGAGTTGAAACTCCAGTCAGAAATAATATATAGCAATTTAATTGGCTCTATTACACAATAGTCTTGAACATGACTACAATGTCCTGACTTTGCCGGTAGTGAGGTTTTTTGGGACAAACAAACAACTCATTTTTGATCGCGTTGAACTTTCTGACCGTCTTTAACTTTGGAAGGAGCTCATTTCCCAGCCTGGAAGATGTCGGAAGATCAAGTTGGACTTTTCCTCTTGTTGGGATTTTCATAGGCGTCATTCTTGTCTTGGCACAGGTTATAACCAGCTATTTTGTGCCTTTAAGTATTGCGGCATTGCTCACGGTTGGAGTTTGGATATTTGTCACCGGTGGTTTACACCTAGACGGATGGAGCGACTGCTGGGATGCTTTTGGGGCCTCTGTAAGCAAAGACCGTAGACTTGAAATACTTAAAGATAGTAGACTTGGCTCTTTTGGAGCAATGTCTCTGTTCATCTTGCTGGGTTTGAAAGTCGCCTGCCTCTCCAGCGGTTTAGTTAGTTACCTGGAGTTGATACTAGCTACGGCGTTAGGTCGGAGCGCATTGGTGATATGCTTTAGACACTGCGAGCATACTTCTCCCGGGATGGCACGCTCATTCATAACCGGTATTGATTCAAGGACTTACGGTTTTATGTGGCTTGTGATTCTACCGGTGGTGATAATTTGCGGCATCGATGGTATAATCTCAACGCTCGCCGCAATTGCCGCCATATTTTTGTTCAAGAGGATTGCAGAATCAAAACTTGGGCTCATCAACGGTGATGTCCTCGGAGCCTCTTGCGAATTAACGGAGACAATTGTTTTGATCACCTCTTGTTGGGGATAACTAATCTGATGAGACTTGGAACCACCTCATACATTTATCCAGCGGATATTATAACAAACGTAAGAAAACTTGCAGGCCAAACCCAAGATATCGAACTGGTATTTTTTGAGATAGATGACCGATGGAACAGCTTACCGACAGACTCTGAAATAAATGAACTAAAAGAAATTGCTTCCAATTTTGATATGACATACACGGTTCACTTACCATTAAACGTGTATTTATCGGATCACCACCCATTTATAGAAAAAACCATAAAAGTAATAGAATCTACTCTGCCCCTAAATCCATTCGCATACATCTGCCATCTTGAATCATCCGAATTGGCGGCTTCAACCCATATTTCAATCTGGGAGAGGCAATCAATTAACTCTTTGGAAATATTGATAGATGTTATAGGAGACCCGAGCAAACTGTGTGTCGAAAACCTTGAAACCCAAGCTCCTTCCCTGCTTGACCATATAACTGATAACCTTCCTGTATCTTACTGCATAGACATTGGACATTTTTGGAAAAAGGGACTTGACCCTATGCCATATATGCAAAGATGGTTCCCAAGAGTTCGTGTAATTCATATGCACGGCTTTGAGGGCTCTGACCATAAGAGTCTTTCAGTTGTAAACTTCGTAAAACTAGATCCGATAGTGGAAATAATAAACAAACATTTTAGGGGAGTGGTAACGTTAGAAGTTTTTAGCGAAAAAGATTTCCTGGAATCCGTCGAAAGCTTCTGGAATTCATTAGAACGAATTATGAGACAAACGGCCATCGCCAGACGGATCAGTGTAGGCCCAACATTGAAAAAAGGTAAGAGTTAGAATAAAAAAGAGCGTATTCGAAAAAGACTGGTGAATGGTGCCGAAGAGGAGACTCGAACTCCTACAGGCTTGCGCCCACCAGACCCTGAACCTGGCGCGTCTACCACTTCCGCCACTTCGGCACATCTCGATATTCACATCATTGGCCTGTTCTGTCAAGATGTAAAAAATCGGGCTCAGTTTCAGTCGCGCAATCGTAAGAACAAAATTGCCACAATAACGGACAAGTCTTTCTAGGAATATTTATTAGAATTAATATAGGTTTTTCATGAAAATCGCTTCACTGTTGAACATTTTACCGAGCAATTGAAAAACTTTCAAAAATTCGCATAAAGAGGCGCGAGCAAGTTGTTAAGCATAACTCCGTCATCAAAAAACGGTAATTCTACTAAATATTTTCGTAATGTTCTAATTATACTATGTTTTCTCATGTTACTCTTAGGG
>JBFXII010000162.1:0-6924 GCA_050176095.1 Desulfomonilaceae bacterium | reverse complement strand
AACAAACCGCCCAAAAGGCTCTGGACATGCTCGATGTGGACACGCAGGGTCTCGATACCATGGATAGGAGATTTCTGGAGACCATAATATTCAAATTCGATGGCGGACCTGTAGGGATTGAAACACTTGCAGCTTCAATAGGCGAAGAGAAAGACACTTTGGAAGACGTTTACGAACCTTATTTGGTAAAGGAGGGTTTTGTGGACCGAACTCCCAGAGGTCGCGTGGCTACCGCAAGAGCTCATGAATTGGTGAAAAGGAATCGAAACAGAAATTAATTGCATGCGCCACACTCTTATTTGGGGTCCAGAGACCTTTCACGACTTGCGCTTGGATGATTCAACCAGATGGCTTCAATAATAAGAATCCTGGACGAAACTGTAATTAATCGCATTGCCGCCGGTGAGGTAATAGAGAGACCAGCTTCGGTTGTTAAAGAACTGGTTGAGAACTCAATTGACGCAAAATCTACTTACATATCCGTAGAAATAGAAAATGGGGGTAAGAAGCTGATCCGAGTTAGGGATAATGGGATCGGCATGTCAAATGATGACGCATTCTTGGCTATTGAAAGACACGCTACTTCGAAAATTCGATCAGACAAGGATTTAGCAGGCGTCTCCACTATGGGTTTTAGAGGAGAGGCGCTCGCAAGTATAGCTTCAATATCGAGATTCAGGTTGATTACAAAAGACGAGCATGAATCCGAAGGAATGGACCTATTCATTGAAGGTGGAACTCTCAAGAGAGCTGACAAAATAGGCGCGGGCAGGGGAACAACGATAGAGGTGCGAAACCTATTTTTTAACGCGCCGGTTCGGGCAAAATATCTTAAGGGCAAGGCCTTGGAATCAGCTTACATTCACGAACTCGTTCTAAAAATTGCTTTAGCCAACATTTCTGTAGGGTTCAAATATTCAGAGGATGGGCGTGTTAGGATCGAATCACCACCTGTCAGATCTATAATTGATCGAATTAATAACGTTTTCTCGAAAGAGGTTCGAGAGAATCTAACAGAAGTTGATTGGGAGGCCGAGAAAAGACGAGTCTACGGTTTTGTTGCAAAACCTCCCTATGCGCGATCAACCATGAGATCTATACTAACTTTTGTAAACAAGCGGCCGGTCAAAGATAGGTTAGTGAACTCAGCGCTCAATCGTGCCTTCACCGGATTGATGGAAAGGGGGAGATATCCGGTTGCTGTCTTGTTCATAGAAGTAGCTCCCGACGAAGTGGATGTTAATGTGCATCCTCAAAAATCAGAGGTTCGCTTCGTCCATCCGTCAAAAGTGTCAGACCTCATTTATACAGGGGTAAGCCAGAGCCTTTACGAATCCCCTTATAGATCCATAGCGAATGCAACGGTTTTTCGTGACAAGCCAGCAGAAATTAGGCAGGTTTCGAAGCCGGTGTTTTTTAATGAACGAACCGAGAAGATGTCGGAATCCGTCATTTGTGATGCCTCCATTTCTGAAAGTTACCCAGAGGATCTTAATCTGCTTGGTCAACGTGGAGAAACGCGGAATCTGAGATATTCTGATTTAAGCATTCTTGGGCGAATCCCGGGATCTTTTATTGTTCTTCATGATGAAAAGGAACTGGTATTTCTGGATCATCATGCTGCGCATGAGCGAATTGTATTTGATGAACTCATAAAAGCCCATGCCAATAAAAAAGTTGTGGAGTCTCAAAATCTGCTTATTCCTAGAGTTATCAGCCTTACTCCTGTTGAAGCCTCATCACTGCGAATTTGTAAAGATATGTTGGCCACATCAGGGATTATAGTCGAGGATTTTGGAGCTGGAGATTTTGTGGTAAAGGCTTGTCCAGATTGGATAAACGATCATGAAATTGAGGATATGTTGAGAGAGCTAGCCTGGAAAACAGCTGATTTGGGGGCCAAATCGGACCATGAACAACTTGTTGTTGAGCTTTTCAAAACTATTTCATGTAAGGCCGCTGTGAAAGAAACAACTCAACTGCACAACGATGAGATCAAAGCATTACTCCAGAATCTGGATGAGAATAAGGCGCCTAGGGTTTGTCCTCATGGAAGACCTCTCTCCCTGAGAATGCCAATATCAGAGATAAAACGTCGTCTTGGCAGAAACCCGGCGTGATTTAATAAGTCGACATTGAAGGTCTTTCGAGAAATTAATGCAGCACCATTTTCACAGGTTTTGCAAGGTTGATATAAACCCCGTTGGCGGTTTCCCCCCTTGTCGTAGTTCCAACATACATCTTTAATGTATCAGCGAGTTGCGCGACGGACTTGTTTAGCAGCCGAACGCAGCCGTGAGATTGGCCTGAACCGATACTCCATGGAGAGTTGGTGCCGTGTATTCTGTATGCGCCTGCGTCAACCATTTTAATCGGAGCGGCAACAACATCTTCATCATCAATCACTATCTCGGTTCGCCTGTTGGGTAGTGCAGAATATTTGGAGAAAAAGGGCATCATGTGCCCACCATAAACATTTCTGCTCGGGACCTCTCCGGCAGCCCATTCCCTATCTTGTGGAGGAATCCACAGAGGTTTGTCATCAAAGATTCGTAAGATATAGAAAGTCCCTCTCGGCGTAGGATACTCCGGTGAACCCAACCCTGCGCGGCAACTATAGAGAAGAATCTTTTCGCCGCTCTCTTTGAAGCCTGAAAGATCAACCGTGAAGTTGGATTTGTTAACCTCGATCAAAAAGTTGGAATATAGATTTATAGGTTCTGAAGCCAGCTTGCCGAAGGACCCAAGATTGTCATGAGAATCCAGGACACTCAGAGTATTGGCGTTTGGATCGATGGACGGTGAAAGTGAAGCAAGTTTTATCAGGGAACGGCTCCAGACATCTACTGAACTAGCCCCAGGAAAAAGAACTTCCCTGTAAAACCTGTCCCTGTGGTTATGCGCCAAGGCTTTGTTCAAAACCATGGGAACCGATGGGCCATTTGAAATGAAATCAGTCGAAGAAGATGTAAAATCACTGCCTTTGTCTGAAGGAACAACTGAAGCCAATCTTTGATCTCTGTTTCGAACATCGATTGAAGCCGTCCCCAATTCTGTCTGATCCGAAAGACTATGAATCAAATCTCTAACGAAATTATCCCTAGCCTCCGATAAATTCGGTAACATCAATAGTGTCAATATACATGCGGTCATAAAATACAATGACAGCTTTTTGTTCAACAACATTGACCAACCCCCTAATGACTCAACATAACTGGTAGGTTAAATTAATTTTCCAGTTAGTCAAGCCCTAGAAAAACTCTGTTTGATCTTGTTAGGCTCAATAGGAACTATTATACTAATTAAACGAACAGTCGTCCAGACCCAGTTCTAGAGTTTGCTCAAATCGAGGAGGTTTGATGAGAAACATCGTTCGTCAAGGCTTGGCGGTAAGAAAAGCGCCGGCAAAAAAGCAAGCCAAACAATTCGACAGTCTAAAGGCCACGGAATTGTACTGTCCTTTGTGTAAGCGATCGATGCCGGTTAGAGAGCGTTTATTACTGGTGCTGCCGGAAGGTGAAAAATATGAGTATCTTTGCGCCCGATGTGGAACATCGGTTGGCGACAGAATTGCTAAGGGGGAGACCAAACCTTTGATAGTTTATTGATGGCTCGTTTCACTAATGGGTTCAGTCGGGTTTAGCTCCAGCCTTCTTGAGCCTGGCGTATATATAGACAATGCTTGGAAACCCAATCAACAATGCAAGGCAAAATGTGAGGACCCGGAAAATGATCGCTGCAGCTATTGATTGAGAAGCGCTCAATCCCATAATCCTTTGAATCTCAATGATAGCTACATCGAACACGCCGAGAGATCCTGGGGTTAGCGGCGCCAAATTGACTATCGATCCTATGCTACTCGTGATCACTGTAGCCTCTAGGGTCAACGGCGAACCTATAGCCCTATAAATATGGAAAAAACTACCAATCAAAGCTAAAGACATCAGAGCTATCGCGATACTCAAACGAAAGACCAGTCTTGTGTCGGAAATTATAATCTTCCACGAGTTCGCGACATGGATAATTTTGTCGATCAGAAAATTTTTCTTTGGACCAAATGAAGGAGCTCGCACGGTAAGATACAGACATAAAACGAAAAGCACGAATACCGGCCCAACGAGAACCAATTGTTTGTAGCCATGAAGTATCCACAGACTTACTAAAGCAATCAACGCAAAAAACGAACTCATCAGAGCTACAAGTATCGCCGTTCCACCATAGATGACAGCGAACGCAGTAAAATCAAGGCAATAGACTTTCTTGAGATATAGAGCTAGAGCCCCGGAACCACCGCGCATAGGAATCACAAGATTACCCAACATCATCGCATGCGTTATCGCCACGAGCTCGAGTTTGCCTAAAACCAAATCGAATCGCTTTAAAAACAAAGCTAATTGGTAGCATGTGGCCAAGAAGCTACAAAGGATAAATAGGCTCGCCAGCGCCAGTTCAAATTTTGACGCTTCAAAAACACTGTAAAAGTCATTGAAGTGGAAATACACATAACAGGCGCAAGCTCCAACAAATGCAAACGCCAAAAAGGAAAAAAGCACATTAAGATTTTTGCGGGAAAAGACAGATTGAAACTTTAAAAATAAGGCTTGTGAACGATTAATCGTTTGCTACCTCCAGCTTGGCTCCACTGCCGAACTCCAGAAATTATCACGGCAAACGTATCACAAGAACGACAATTCCTTAAGTTCTAATGTCATGAGTTCTATTATCTTAGAAACCACGTTCGCGTGCGACCAATGACATCGGTAACAACAGGAAGAAAATCTCATGACGCAATATTCTCTTCATCTGAATCAATACGCTCCCAAGAAGGGGACAGAAACATTTTCATTCTTTTCGTCTTGGATTCGAGCCAGGTCTCTGTCGGGAATTTTCCTCGAGAGAGATGATTTCTTATTTCCTCAATCAAAGGATGCTTGGGGTACTTTTCCTGAAATTGTTCAAAGACGGTGGCAAACTTTCTGAAAGGAGATGACATGGTTGGCTCCCAAACAATAAGTAAATATAATGTTTATTATTAACTTATTATTTTAAGACACCATTATTCTTATTCAGTTCTCATAAAAATTGTTTTAGTTCTTTTATATAGGTTCCTCATAAAAAAAGGCGGCCCATAGCCGCCTTTTCTATTTTGCCAAAACTGGCAGTGTTTAAGAAACTCTGAATTTGTAAATTTCGTTAGTCTGCGGATCAATCACATGAACGGCGCATGCGATGCATGGGTCGAACGAGTGAACAGTTCGGAGGATTTCAAGAGGTTTCTTGGGATCAGCCACGGGAGTTCCAATGAGGGCGTTTTCTACTGCGCTCTTTTGGTTCTTGGCGTCTGATGGTCCCAGGTTCCATGTTGAAGGAACGACTTGCTGATAATTCTTGATCTTGCCTTTTTCAATATTGATCCAGTGACCCAAGGATCCTCTAGCCACATCATTTAAACCGAAACCTTGTCCATTGACTGTCTCGTCTAGCTTGTAGCTCGTGAAAGTCTTGGTATCACCCTTTTTGATGTTTTCAATTAGTTCCGTGGTCCATTTTTCGGCAGCTTTTGCGTTCACCAGGCATTTGATAGCTCGGGCTCCAATTCTACCTACAGTTGAGAACAGGGCTTCCGGACCAACTTCAAGTTTCTTTAGGACCAAGTCAGTTGTTTCTTTAATTTCCTTGTTACCACCGACATAAGACACAAGACACTGCGCCAGTGGTCCGACTTCCATTACTTTGCCATCATATCTAGGCGCTTTCATCCATGAATATTTTCCATCTTTGGACTTGGTGTCAGGAACTGCGCCTTTGAGAGCGTCGCCGGATAGCGGTTTGGTCTCCCCAACTGAAGGATGCAGAGGTTGCCCAGGCTCATACCACGCTCGGGTGACATCTTCTGTAATCTTTGAAACGTCTACCGGTAGGGCTTTCAGCTGACCATCAAATATCGCGCCGCGTGGAAAATAGAAGCTATCTGGCTCGACATCAGACTGTGGGAAATCGCCGTATGCGAGGAAGTTCTTGTTGCCGCCGATTTTTGTCCAATCTTTGTAGAAGGATGCGACTGCTAACACATCGGGGATATAGACTTCTTCCAGGAATGCGATTTGTTCTTTCAACATGAACAGGTATTGAGAAATCCTGTCCGCATTGAGCTGTTCGACTACTGTGACTCCACCAGGAAGATGGCCCTGTAAGTGAGGGTTCTTTGCTCCCCAGATTGCGGTCATCTGAGCGGCGTGAACTTGCTGACGCAGGTTGTCAAGATAGTGTCCTACGGCCATGAGGTTAGCCTCAGGCGGAAGCTTGTATGCTGGATGTCCCCAGTACGCATTAGCGAAAGGACCTAACTGTCCTGAATCAACAAAGGCTTTGAGTTTTCCTTTTAGTCCCTCATAATATTTTTTCGTTTGGGGTCTACCACTGACAGCGGCTGACAAGTCAGCAGTCTTGCCCGGATCAGCCGAGAGGGCCGACACTACATCTACCCAATCCAGAGCGCACAGTTGATAAAAGTGCACTGGATGATCATGCATGTTCTGAGCGGCATGAGTAAGGTTTCTAACAAGTCGGGCGTTAGGTGGAATCTTAATTTTCAAAGCGTCTTCGACTGCCCTGACCGAGGCCAAAGAATGAACTAGTGTACAAACGCCGCATGAACGTTGGGTAAGAAGGTGAGCATCACGAGGATCACGACCCTGGAGAATAATCTCAAGGCCACGGAAAAGTGTTCCGGTGCTCCAGGCGTCCTTAACTTTCCCATTTTCCACTTCTACTTCTATGCGCAAGTGACCCTCAATTCTTGGAAAAGGGTCAACGACGACTCTTGCCATGTTTTCGCTCCTTTTGAAAAGCTTATCTCATCAATTAAAGATCGTATTCGTCTGTAGGGGGTTATTACTTCTGAACATAAAATGGGCTACAGTT
>JBFXII010000161.1:0-6990 GCA_050176095.1 Desulfomonilaceae bacterium | reverse complement strand
TCACTTGGAATGTCAGTGGCTAAGGCTACTCCAGTTAGTAGCGCAGGGATAGTCATCATTGCTAAAATGATTAGCCGTTTTCTATCCCGAAGTATGGCCATGGACGTTTCATAGTCCCATCGAGCGTGAGCTTTCGATGCTTCCATGAAAGTCCGGTACAACGCTTCGCCCAATTTCATCTCAAGCTTCCTCCCTGATTCAATGTGTAAAATCTACCCCTTTATGCAATGAGTATGCCAAAAAATCAGAACGTAACACAGGATAACCACTCTAAATTGCTGTCTTTTTATTCTACCTTGATTCGTCAAAAACGTAAAACTCACATGCTGCTGTCAAGAAAGTTTACACTTTGACAAAGGTCACCTCATGAGAGATGAATTCTGAGAAGTGTTTCTGAGTGGTGTTTGAAAACTTATCGTACAGTAGTTTTCAGATCTTTAATGAACTGGGGATCTCACACTCTTTGTCATCAATATTACAGCATTTTTTCTTGTATGCGTCCTGGAGTTTGTACAGCAATTCGTCTATTTCCATGGGTTTCATTAAGTAGTCAAAAGCGCCGAGTTCCATCCCCCGAATAGCTACTTCTACGTTAGCATGGCCAGTTAGCATGATAACTTCAATCGACGGCTTAATAGCTTTGATCTGTTTCAGAGTTTCTATTCCGTCCATGTCCGGCATTTTGACATCCAGAACTACAACATCCGGATCCGTTTCGCCCACGACTCGTATTGCCTCTTTTCCACTCAATGCATAGCTTGCGTTCAATTTTCGTTTGTTAAGTCGCTTTACCAATGTATTAGCGAAGTCTTCTTCATCATCAACTAACAAGACTTTGAACTCACTCACCACATCCTCTCCTCTTACATGCCTGCAGTAATTTTTCCACTAGTTCATCCAATTCACAGGGCTTGGTCAAATAATCAAAGGCTCCAAATTTGATGCCCTCACGAGCGGCTTGTTCAGAGCCATGCCCCGTGAGCATGACGATTTGTAACTGCGGGGCCATTTGTTTAAATATTTTGAGAACTTCTATGCCGTCCATTCCCTCCATTTTTAGATCCAAAATTGCTACGTCGAAATCGTTTTTTCTAAGTTGTTGGATTCCTTGGGCCCCGCTCAATGCTGTTTTGACCAAAAAGTTTCTCTTTGTCAGGCGCTTAGCAAGTATGTTTACATATCCTTCTTCGTCATCGACTATTAGAAGCTTAGGCTGATAAGTTTTATCGCTAGGCTGATCAGTCATCTGTTCTTCCTCGTTAACGTTTGATCGAAGCCTTGGGAAGATAAATAAATCGCGCGAATTAGATGATTAAGTCGTTTCCTGAGTCGGATGCCCGTTGTTCTCCGTTTTCTTACTTCCCAATGGTATTCTTATGTGGAAAGTAGTGCCGATACTCACTGCGCTACTCACACTTATTTCACCACCCATTTTCTTTATTATTCCGTAACATATTGAAAGGCCTAGTCCAGTTCCCTTGCCCACTGGTTTGGTGGTGAAAAATGGGTCGAAAATTCTGGACAAATTTGCCTTCGGAATGCCTGGTCCATCATCTGCGACATCTATAACAATGAAGTCGTTTTGCACTTTGCTTGAAATGGTGATTTTTCCCCCCTTGGGTTCTAGAGCATCAACAGCATTATTTACGAGGTTAAGAAGCACTTGCTGTATTTCCGAAGGGGAAAGATCGACTGTTGGCAGATTTTCATCCAGATCTGAGAAAAATTTGACATTCGCATACTTGGCTCGTTGCTCCGAAAGTGACACAACATCTTCGATCATTTCGTTGAGCTGAACGTTCTTTACAGTTGGGTCAGTCTTTCGGGCAAAGCTCAAGAGTTTATGCGTAATTTCTTTGCATCTCTTACCTTGAGTACGTATCTGGTTGAGGGCTCGTTTAAACTCAGCAAGGTTTTCACTGTCCTTAAATTCTTCTTCAGTCAATAGGTCTTCTATCCAGCCGGCCTCTTCGGCCATTATGGCCACAGGATTGTTGATTTCATGAGCTATTCCGGCTGCAAGCTCCCCAAGAGAGGCTAATTTCCCGGCCTCTATGACTTGTTCATTCATCATTTCCTTTTCCAGATCAGCTCGAGCAATGTGACGAACCATTCTCCTGGATAAGAGGATAGCAACTATTATTACCCCTAATCCGCCGAACCAGAAGATGCCAAGGGTTATGTAGCGGGCATATTCTAGAACCTTGTACGCGTCAGAGGAATTCTGTTGGAAAGCCAACAGCCAGTCACCACTCTTCAACGGGGCCATAACATTAATAGTGTCACCACCACTTTCAAAGGACTGTTCAACATATTCTATTTGGTCTGCTCGAAAAAGCTTTCCTGACATGAATTCAAGAAATGGCCCCGTTGTTTTGCTAACCTCGAATCGAGGCTTAGTCTGGAACTCTCCCTTGCGATTTATGATAAAAGCGAATCCGGTTTTTCCAATTCTGACGTTCTCAACCAGAGAGTTAAACGATTCAAAGTCAACGGTTGCCCGTAAGATCCACTTCTTTCCATCCTCAGTTTCTCGTCTGACGGCTATGATAAAATGTGGAACTCCCCTCAGGCCGAAAAAAACGTCGCTTACATAAACGTCTGTTTCAATGCTTTGTCTGAACCATTCGGACTTTGAATAATCGGCATTTTTCAGACTGTACGGTCCAGCATAAGCAACCTGGATGCCTTTGTCATCAACCAGCCCGATATCGACGAATATCGGGCCATACTCTTCCTGGAGAACGATGAGCCTCTCCTTCAAAAAAGTATCATTGTTCAGCTGATCGAAGGTGAAAATTCTGGCTAATGACCTGATATTGGCAACTCTTTGTCTCAGGAAGCCGTCTATACTTTGCTGGTGCTTTTTTATTAGGGTTGCCACATGATCGGCCACTTTTTCTTTATAAGAAACGTCGAAAAAGTAGCCGATGGTTACCGAGGCGAGGACTAATGGCATTATAGACACAACGACTATGATCAAGACCATGTTAATGGTCAGAGACCTGTAATATTTGGCCTGATCATGATGTTCTCGTGTCCCCGATGAATTGGCGTCCTTCATATAGTATACTCTCGATGAATCATGAACTTTTGATCTATCCTGGATTCTGAAGCATCTGAGTAGATAGAGATTACCATACCCCAGTTCCCTCGTCGCCATTAAAAACCATTTTACTCTTGACCCACGACATTAACAATCCAAAAGATGAAAAGAGTTGCTCTATAAGCTTCTCAATTTTTAGCAAATTTGATTAATAGTGTTCAGAAATTTAACTCGGTCGCAGGGTAACTCCAGACATTTCTAAAAATCGTCCGAGCTTAAACCTTGGGAATCCGAAGGCTCAAGATCACTATCGACAGCTATCGGTAGAGATGAAAGCCCTTTGCTATCCAATATCTTGTTTCTGATTTCATTTAACATATCAGGATGTTCGCGGAGGAACGTTTTGACGTTTTCTCTACCTTGTCCTATCCTTTCATCGTTGTATGAATACCAAGCGCCTGATTTTTCTATAACACCGTTTTCTACTCCCAAATCTAAAGCTTCTCCAGCGCTTGAAATTCCCTCATTATACATGATATCGAATTCAACCTGCTGAAATGGAGGCGCAAGTTTGTTTTTTACTACTTTTACGCGTGTTCTTGAACCGGTAATGTTTTCTCCCTCCTTGATTTGCCCGACTCTTCGAATATCCAAACGTAATGAGGAATAGAACTTTAGCGCATTACCACCGGTGGTTGTTTCAGGATTTCCAAACATTATTCCAATTTTTTGTCTTATCTGGTTGGTAAAAATTACTGCGGTATTTGATCGAGATATGGCTGCGGTGAGTTTACGGAGGGCTTGAGACATTAAACGAGCCTGCAATCCCATATGCGCATCTCCCATTTCACCTTCAATTTCTGCACGCGGGACAAGGGCGGCCACCGAGTCAATCACTACAACATCCATGGCCCCAGATCTGACAAGAATCTCGGTTATCTCTAAAGCCTGCTCTCCAGTGTCCGGTTGTGATACCAAAAGTTCTTCCGTCTTTACTCCAAGTTTCTTCGCATACAGCGTGTCTAACGCATGCTCTGCATCGACAAATGCTGCATAACCACCCCTCTTTTGGGCTTCAGCTATAACGTGTAAACACAATGTTGTCTTGCCCGAAGATTCCGGTCCAAAGATTTCTGTGATCCTACCCTTGGGAATTCCACCAATTCCGATGGCAATATCCAGGCCTAGAGAACCAGTCGAGATGGCTTTAATGTTAGAAACTAATCCAGAGTCACCCAACCTCATTATAGAGCCGCGACCAAACTGCCTTTCGATCTGTCCAACAGCTATTTCTACGGCTTTAGCTCGTTCGTTTTCAGTAACGGAGCCTTCGAACGATTCCTGACCTTTTTTGGACTTGGCCATAAAATTTCCTTTCTATCAATGATTTCGTTTATTAAACGTATTTGGGAATTCGTTGGTTTCCGAGTGATGCCCCCCTTGGCGACTGGAATATATAGATCATGATGTTCGAACTTTTACTATACGTGAAGCTGAAAAGTCAAAACTTACGATTCATTTTTGTGAGCTTTAGATTTGATGACCTATTATATCTGTAAAGGTCCTGATTGAAAATAATTTTGGCCTCTGAAACCAAAAAGTTTTCATCCTAGGCGCCTGTTCACTTAATGATAAGACACAGACTCTGGAAATTTACTCAAAAACATGACCTAATGTTTAACAAAAAAGCTGAATGGCGATCAAATATGAACATAATCTCGGCAAGCAGACGCACTGACATACCAGCTTTTTACTCAGACTGGTTTCTCCAACGTGTTAGGGCAGGTTATTTGAAAGTAATTTCACCTTTCAATAGTACTATCAAAACAGTGAGCCTGGAGCCTGATGATGTTATTGCAATTGTCTTCTGGACGAAGGACGCCAGGCCTATGCTGAAGCATTTGTTTGAATTAAAAGATCTCGGCTACGTCATGTATTTTCTGTATACCGTAAACAATTATTCTAAAATTCTGGAACCAAAAACCCCAAATTTGCGTCACACTTTAGAGACGATGGAAGAAATTTCGGAACAATTTGACAAGAAGGTCATCAGATGGAGATATGATCCTGTAGTAGTGACGTCTGAGTGGACTTTCGACAGACACCTTCAAAATTTTAACGAGCTTTGCTCGTTTCTCCATCCGTTCACCGACCATTGTATTTTTAGTTTTTGTGACTTTTATCAAAAAACGATCCGAAAAATGGCTAAGAATGAAATAGGATTCTCAAGAATTAATCAGAGCGACGCTTTGAAGGTTGCGTTGGAAATGGCTGAAATTGCAGAGAGCTACCAAATTACCATGCTATCATGCGCGCACAATTACCTTGCCCAGGATCCGGTCCAAAGGGCCAGTTGCATCGACCCAGATTTTATTTCGGATCTTACGGGTTCCCAATGCCGAAAAGATGCTTTGGCGAGTCTCAAACTTTCCAAAAATAGGCCCGAATGTGGCTGCGCTGAATCGGTAGACATCGGGGCATACAACACATGTTACCGTGATTGTGTTTACTGTTACGCAACAACCTACCCTAAGATGAGTCTTTACGCCATGCAATCCTTGGTTGACAAAAGAGAGTGGCTTGACCCTAGATTTAAGGGAAGTTTAGATGAATGAAACCGACGATTGTTTGTTTATTAAAGGAATTCGAGGTAAACTTCAATATTAGGTGGTGAACATACATCAATAAATCAGTTTGTAAAAACTTCAAAAGACGTTATTATATTTATAAAAATCATAGCTAAGTAGCGAAATTGATGATTCTGGAAAACCTCAAGTTATATCTGACAAAAATCTCAAATGCGTCAAAGCCAGAACCTCAGACTGTAGCGTCACACCACGTGGCTGTGGAAGATCCGGAAAATTTGTATGACGCTTCAGAACTTGAGTTTGAATCGGTTGTGAGTAATTACAGGTCCTTGGAAAATGACAAGGCAGACAAATTATTCAAATACTGCGTCGTAGCAGCCCTCATCTTTCACTTCTCACTAATATTGGCAATTCCATATTTTCAGCAATTTGCGAGCCCAAATCAAATACTGAAACCAGGTGAGAAAGTTACTCAGGTTCGTTTGGTGGAGCCGCAAGAGCCCCAAAAGCAGGTTGAGCCACCTCCCAAAGAGGCATCTGCTATCTCGGACAGGGATCATACAGCTGAAAAACAGAGGCTTCCAAAGATTCCTCCAGTTCCAAAAGCGCCGATTGGTCATATCGATGCGCAAAACCAACGAACAGCCTCACTAATTCCTCCTGATGCTCCTGAATCACCTCAAAAGGCTGACAGGGACACTAAGGAGAAGAAAGAACCTGAGGAAGATCAGAAGAAGAGGAATAGCCAACAACGTTCCGAAACCGTCAACAAGAAAATTGAAAAGGAGACCCCGGTCGAACAATCTCGTCCTCATAATTCAAAGAGAAAAAAGATAGATCTGCGACCAACGCCGCAGGAAATAGCCAAGGGATTGTCTAGAGTCCCTGGGGCAAACGATTTCTTTCCAGAGGGAGATGTGGAAGAAGCTGTAGTTGACATTAATACTCGAGAAGATACATTCTACTCTTATATGCTCCACCTCAAGAAAAAGATTGAAGGTGTCTGGGTTTATCCATCGGCTGCGGCAAAATCAGGTTTGGGGGGAAGCCTTGCGCTGGAATTTTCAATTGCAAAAGACGGTCAGCTACTCTACGTAAATCTCCTAGATTCGTCAGGACACACAATACTTGATGAATCCGCAATTAGAGCAATCAAGACCGCAGCGCCCTATTTTCCTTTTCCTCCGCGACTCCAGGCCAAAAGATTGAAAATTAGAGCTAACTTTATATATATAACAAGTAATTATCTTAGAAATATAATGTAATAATATAGAAAAGACTTCAATCAACAAGCTGCGCTATTCCTCTGATTCTCATCTACCAATTGTATCTATCGGAAACTTGAATCAATATCGC
>JBFXII010000160.1:0-6997 GCA_050176095.1 Desulfomonilaceae bacterium | reverse complement strand
AAAACTCTTGAGAATCGTCATACAATGTTGCAGATTTCCTGCAGTACGACGGAGCCCAACGATATGCGAGTCTGACACGAATCTAAGACGTCAGGCCCAGAGGACTGTTCCTTTGACTGGTTCGATAGTAAGTTGTGAGGATGAACAAACGTGACTTTTCAACTCACCAAAATAACAGCTAGTTCTTGCGGAAATCCTGGTTAAATTCCGTCTTACTCTGCCTCGAAATAACTGTGACCTACCGAGGTCTCTAAGGCTAGAGCTCGTCTCCATTTTTGCAATTCAGACGCCTGGTGTACTCCCTGTAGAATTTGACGAAATAATCTACTCCAGACCACAATGTCAGCACCAAAGCACAATAAATGAGAACCATGCCAACTTCATGAAAATCAATCGGAATTATAATAGTATATTCGTAATGTGTTATTAGAAAAATTATGGCGGTAAATTGGAAAAAAGCCTTCCACTTACCCGTACGACTTGGTTTTAGGGTTGTGTCCCAATTTTTTGATGTAGCTCTAAGAGCGCTTACTGCAACCTCCCTTGAAATTATCAGCATCACTATCCAGGCATCTACTCGGTCCAATGCGATGAGCATGATTAGAGCCGACGTCACCAAGACCTTGTCGGCAATAGGATCTAAGAAACGACCAAAAGATGACTCGACCTTGAACCGTCTGGCTATGAAACCATCAAAGAAGTCTGTCAGTGAAGCAATCAAAAATATGAAAGCAGCAATTGCAGAAGGAGCCTTACCTGGGAAAAAAAGTAATAGGATAATCGGAGGGACTAAAGCTAGGCGTCCCAATGTCAAGAAGTTTGGAAGATACTTTTTCATAATTTGTCGTGATCAGCCCCGGGAACTTTATTACAGAGATGCTAGTTTTTTTCTTTAAAAAACATTTTTAAAGCTTCATGAGAGAGTTTCCCATGGATAAGCTCCAGTAATCAGCCTCTCGGTAGGTAAAAATACCTCAAAAACTGATCCTTTTCCAGGCTTAGATTCCACTTTAATAGCTCCCCTGTGTTCTTCGACCAACAGGTGGGCTTTGCTTAAACCCATACCGGCGCCAACTGTCTTGGATGTGAAAAAAGGATTAAAAATATCGAACAAATCCTCTTTATGGATACCTACTCCTGTGTCATTGAACAAAATGCTTACAGCGGTACGAAGATTCCGGAGCTTTACCTTTAATCGTCCTCCACTAGGCATTGCTTCATACGCGTTAATTATTAGGTTGAAGAATACATCTTCTATAGCAGCTGGATCACACAAAACATGAGGAATATTCTTGTCTGCTTGAATAACAAGTTTGACAGAATTTTGCTGAAATCCAGAAACAACATTTAGGACTCGGTCCCTAGCCCTTTCAATCAGGGCGATCAAATCTACGTTTTGAAATTCAAAAGCGTAATTCCTGGAAAACTTAACAAAATCTTCTATGTCCCTTACCATATTCTCCAATCTTGACACATCATCTAATATTATTTGGGTATATTTTGAATAGGTAGGATTGTCAGAGGTAAGATTTTTCAATCGGAGAGCAAAACCACCAAGAGAGGTTAGACTGTTCCGGACTTCGTGCGCTACCCCTTCTACTACTTTTCCAAGGGATGCCAATTTTTCTGATTGCTTAAGTCGTCTTTCCACCTCATGCTGCCTGGTCAGGTCAGCTACTACGACCACTATGCCCGTTATACGGTTATTCTCTTTAATTACTGATGTGGACAAATATCCAGGAAATGTACTGTTGTCCTTGCGCCTGAGAAAAAAATCTCCTTCAATTTTGCCGTCCCGAAGGGTATCTTTGACCAGATCTCGGGATAGCGTAGACCTAGCCTCGCCACGTATAAGCAAGTGAATATCTTTTGATCTGAGCTCCTCAGCGCTATAACCCCAAATGATAGAAGCCGCACGATTCGCAAATTTGATTTTTCCGGCGGGATCGGTGGTTATGATCGCTTCGTTAATAATGTTGGTGAGATGAGCTACATATTTTTCGCTTTCTCTTATCTTTTTCTTGAGCTTGACGTTTTCTTCACCAAATCTCCTATTTTCAAGTAACTTTTGAGCTAGCCTCACAACCTCATCGGACGAAAAGGGCTTGTTTAGAAAATCGTCGGCGCCGCTTTTCATTGCTTTGACAGCTACTTCTGCATTGCCTGCTCCAGACATCATAATTGCAAGTGTTCGAGGAGACCGCTCTTTAATAAATTCCAAGGCCTCTATGCCATCTGTTCTGGGCATATGAACGTCTATTAATACTAGGTCTGGCTTCTCCTTAACGAAAATCGTCTTGCAATCTGATCCATTGAATACTTGAAATACCTCAAAACCATTCTCCTCGAACACATCCCTAAGCATGTGATTGAGTATCGTGGAATCCTCTGCAATCAGGATCTTGGGACTCGCTTGCACTGTCCTCATAAACAAAGGCCTCTATTCATTCAAGTATCTATCTCTACAATTTTCCGAACAGAAATAGACTTTCTTTCCATCCTTGTTTGCAGAAAATGCGCTTTTCACAGGCACATAAACGCCACAGACAGGATCCTTTACAAGATCATCTACAGTTACATTTTCGTTGTTCCGATGAAGCAATCTATCTAAGTCTTTGGTTTTAAATGAGTTCAGCGCCCATTTACAGACCCTGTAACCTATGAAAAGCAAGAACGCATATAAAATCAGTCGAAGCATTCTGGCAAACTCCTGAAAAACACTAGTTGTATTTAACGACTTTAATCATTTGGAGTTGCCCGCGAGAAAGCAGCCCTAGCAAGGTCCTGATCGATTTCTTCTCAACTGGATGTTCGAAATCTGGCGCTATTTCAGCCATGGGTCCTAGCACAAACGCTCTATCGGTGAGACGCGGATGCGGGATTATTAGATCTTCCGTATTAACTATTCTAGACCCATAAAACAATAGATCCAAATCTATCAAACGAGATAGGTCACTCTTGTGATCGACGGATTTTCCTAATTTTTTCTCAACTGATCTTAGCTTCTCGATGAGATCTTCCGGCGCTATATCTGTGACAAGCGCTATTACTGCATTCACAAAATTAGGCCCATCATCAACCAACCCTATCGGTTCAGTCTCGTAGAGGCTCGACAACCTAACTACCCTCAGGCCTTCGAGGTGTTTAAGTTCATCTACGGCTTCCAAGAACTTTCTTGGTGGATCACCAAGGTTAGCTCCGAAGCCTATGTATGCAACCTCTCTCATTTTTTAGGCTTTTTCACAAAATTGGTCAGTGTTCCAATTCCTTCGATGCTGACTTCCACCCTGTCCCCTTCAATAATAGGACCCACGCCGGATGGGGTTCCTGTTGCTATTACATCCCCTTGGTTCAATCTCATGACTCCCGAAATAAATTCTACCAAAAAATATGGATCAAATAATAGATTGGAAGTTCTTGATCGCTGACGAATGTCACCATTTAGATGTAATTCGACACTTAAGTCATTTGGATCCAATTGAGTCTCAATCCATGGCCCTATTGGACAAAAGGTGTCAAAACCTTTTGCGCGAGTCCACTGACCATCCTTGGATTGCAAATCTCGAGCTGTGACGTCATTCAGGCATGTATACCCAAGTATGAAATCCTTGGCGTTTTTTCTGGCAACATGTGAAGCGGTCTTACCAATAACTATCCCCAATTCTGACTCGTGATCAACCCGATTGCTTTGTGGAGGCAGCACGATGAATTCCTCAGGGCCGATAACCGAGGTCGATGGTTTCAGAAAAATTACGGGTTCATCAGGCAATTCATGACCCATTTCAATTATATGGTCCTTGTAATTAAGTCCTACCGCAACTATTTTGGTCGGCTCACAAGGGGCAAGAAGTCTCACCGAAGAAAGATCATAATCTCTGGAGGCTTTCCTTGCGCCGGCCGGCTTGATTACATTGTCGTCAAGTTGTCCGGTAAATTTTACTCCATCTGCCTCAAATCTAACTAATTTCATCACTAGTCCCTTAAACCGAGCACATCTCTCATGTCGTAGAGTCCGGCCGGCTTATCATATATCCATAAGGCCGCTTGAATAGCTCCCTTTGCAAACGAGTCTCTACTATGGGCCCTATGGATGAGTTCAAGTCGCTCCCCTCCAGTGACAAACATTACAGTGTGTTCCCCGACAATGTCACCACCGCGAAGGGCCATCACTCCGATCTCTGAAGGTTTTCGCGCTCCGATTATGCCATGCCTGCCATAAACACCCACTTGATTTAAATCTCTGTTCAAACTACTGGCTATGATTTCAGCAAGCTTATTCGCTGTCCCACTAGGAGCGTCCTTCTTCTGGTTGTGGTGTGATTCCACTATCTCCACATCATAGTTGTCACCTAGTGCCTTAGCCACCTTTTCAACCAGATTGAACAAAAGATTGACTCCTAAACTCATGTTTGGAGCCATCAGACATTTGGTCGTTCTCGCAAGATGCGAAACCTCAAGTCTTTGTTCCTCGGAAAGCCCTGTAGTTCCTATGACAATTGCCTTCGCTGCCTTGTTCACCACTCGAAGATGCTCTATGGTGGCCTCAGGGGAGGAAAAATCGATGAGCACATCTGAATTAGAAACGACATCGTCAACATTATTAGAAATTTGGACACCGATGCTACCGATTCCCGCTACACTCCCCACATCCTGTCCGATTAAGGGATTTGAATCCGTTTCCAAGGCTGCAGAAATCTCTATGTCATGATTATCATACGCCAAAGCAATTATACGGCGTCCCATTCGTCCGGCTGCTCCACTAACCGCTATTTTCATAAAACTTACTCCCGATTAAATTAGACCATATTTTTGGAGCACTGTTTTGATCTTCTCCAAATTCGAAGGAGAAGGCTCGCATAAAGGCAGTCTGAACTCAGGTGTGATTTTACCCATCAGTCCTAGGGCCGCCTTCACAGGAATTGGATTAGTCTCGACAAACGCAACCTGACATAGTTCATAGATTTCAAAATGAATCGACCGAGCTTTATCAATTTCTCCATTTTGCATGTGCCTTACCAGGGCTGACATCTTGTCTGGAATGATGTTAGTAATGACTGAAATTACGCCCTTCCCTCCAAGGGCCATAAGTGGAAATGTCATCTGGTCATCACCCGACATCACATCGAAGTCCGGACCACAAAGTCGTATGACTTCGCTCATCTGAAGTATAGAACCAGAAGCTTCCTTGACACCAACTATATTAGGTACTTTGGACAGTCTTTCTACTGTGCCATTTTCAATGTTGACTCCGGTTCTTCCTTGAATGTTGTACAGCACGATCGGAATATCAACTTTTTCGGCAATTGTCCTGAAATGTCTGTATAAACCCTCCTGTGTTGGTTTGTTGTAATAGGGAGAAACTAAAAGAACACCATCAGCGCCTACTTTTTTGGCGTGACGAGTAAGATTTACAGCTTCCTCAGTGCTGTTTGAACCGGCGCCGGCCATTACCTGGACTTGCCCAGCGACTTCCTTCACGGTTATTTCAATTACCCTATTGTGCTCCTCGTGAGATAGCGTTGGTGATTCACCTGTGGTCCCGCAAGGAACAAACCCGGACACTCCTCCATCGATTCCAAATCTGATCAATCTTTTCAATGCCGCTTCATCAACTGATCCATCTTTAAAAGGGGTGACGACCGCGGTAAATGTTCCTGAAAACATTATGTGAGCTCCTTTTATTAAATGTTATCCCCGGGGATTCGCTCTCCACGAGTTAAATCTGCGTAAGTTTCTCTATCCCGAATTACATGAAAATTGTCATCATCCACAAGCGCCTCACATGCCCTTGGCCTTGAATTGTAATTGGATGACATTGAAAAACCGTATGCACCGGCGCTCATAACCGCCAAATAATCTCCATTTTCCGGAGTGATTATTTCTCGTGATCGAGCTAGAAAGTCACCGGACTCACAAATCGGACCAACAATGTCAGCAAGTAAGACTTCGGATTTCAAGTTTTCGGACCTTTTGTTCACCGGAATTATTGAATGATATGCTTTATAAAGGCTAGGTCTGACCAAGTCGTTCATTGCAGCGTCAACAATCACAAAGTTCTTCTCGGCGGTGCGTTTCGTATACAGAACCTTGGTCAGCAATACTCCTGCGTTGCCCACCATCACCCTTCCGGGTTCCAGGATTATTTTTACGTCCATATCTCGCAATGCTTCCAATATGGTTGATCCATAAGCAGACGGCGGAGGAGGTGTCTCCTGATCGTACGGGATGCCTAGACCTCCTCCGACATCGAGATATTTTATATTAATACCTTCTTGACGAAGCGTTTTTAAGAGTTCTTTTAGGATAGAAACAGTTTCTTTGAATGGGGCAAGTTCAGTCAATTGACTTCCTATATGACAATCTATACCAATTGGGTCAATACTCTTCATTGTCTGAGCAAGTTTGTAAAGCTCGAGCGATCTCGATATATCTATCCCAAATTTGTTGGTTCTTAATCCTGTCGATATGTACGGATGCGTCTTGGGGTCAACATCCGGATTTACCCGCAAAGCTATTCTAGCTTTCCTGTTTCTCGAAAAAGCTCTCTGATTGATGGCTTGCAGCTCATCCTCAGATTCAACATTAAACATAAGGATGTCAGCCTCTAGAGCCTCATCAATTTCAGATTCCGTCTTACCAACTCCTGAATACACGATCTTCCGAGGATCAATTCCAGCTTTGATCGCTCGATAAAGCTCCCCTCCAGAAACTATGTCAACTCCGCTTCCTAATTTGGAAAATATGTTCAAAATTCCAATGTTAGAACAAGCTTTCATTGAATAGCAAATGAGATGATCAACATTTGCAAACGGTTCCTGAAAAGCTCGAAAATGTCGCTCCAATGTTTTTCGACTATAGACAAAAACAGGAGTACCGACAGCTTTACAAATTGCCGTTAGAGACACATTTTCACAAAAAAGTTCGTTATTCTGATATTCGAAAAAATGCATGAAAAATCACACTCACTGATTATATTTAATGGATTCGGAGCCAGAAC
>JBFXII010000159.1:0-7038 GCA_050176095.1 Desulfomonilaceae bacterium | reverse complement strand
GTCCGTCAAACCTGGCATGACCACATTTACACGGACGTTCTTACGACCAAACTCTCGAGCCAATGATTTAGTAAGCCCTACAACAGCTGATTTGGCTGAGACATAGGCAGATTCCCCCTTACATCCGACTTTTCCATAAATCGAGGAAACATTCACAATTGAGCCATGACCTCGTTCAATCATGCCTTTTGAGCATGCCATTATCAAGTTCACGGCGCCAAGAAAATGGACCTCCCAAACGGCTCGAAAATCATCGACGGTGAGCTTGAGAAAACCTCCTGGACGGTCAAATCCGGCGTTGTTTACCAAAAAATGGATTGCTCCGAATTTGTCTTCACAAGCTGAGACCAAACTTGTCACTGCGCTGAGGTCTGTAACATCTCCGACCAAAGTCACACATTTGCCACCATGATCTTCAATTTGTTGAGCAACTTCTTTTACAGATTCGGGATTGCGGTCCAATAGTCCCACGGATGCTCCCTCAATGGCCAATTTCAACGCTGTAGCCTGACCTATGCCCTGTCCTGAGCCTGTAACAATAGCGACTTTCCCTTCGAAACCATAAATCCGTTTCAAACCGTCACGTGATTTCATTAACTGTTAGGCCTCACAAGAAAATTATAAAGTAATTCCTTGAGTAGATTACCTGAGATACATTTCATATGTTAGCATAAAACATGTGGAGTTTTGAATCACGCATCTAGATTCATGATTTAAAATACTCTTCTCAAAACCGGGAAGTTAGATCAATGGCATGTGATTTAAGTTAAAACAGAGCCATCAAAAAGATAAGTTAGAGTAAGTCAATTCAATTACTTTCAATACTCAGGAAGCTCTCAAGAATGGTAGCCCAAGGGTGGTTGGCATGGCAAAACAGTTGGTTTACAATTGACTTCTTTTTTGACTGATTCTGGACAAACAGGTATAGAAAAGCAAGAGTGGCTATCATTATAAGGAAACTTATAGAATGTTCCTAATATTTAATTCGCGAAGTTTCTCCTGTTGTTGAATGTTTCATGTCACGAACAGGGCCTGACGTTGCTTATACGTGGGAAAAAAGCTATGGAGGTGGCTCATGATAAGGGTTCTGAGATCTCTTGGTTTCTCATTGGTATTGGTTGGTTCGGTTTTATTTCTTAGCAGTGTCGGATACTCTCAAGGTATTAGTTTTCCAGGCGGATCAGTTACTTGGGGAAATTACGGAGGAGCTGTAACATATCCGGGCGGCAGTGTGAATTGGGGAAGCTACCGGGGTGGCCAAAATGTTCCGGGAGGAGTTGACGTAAACCGGACCAGACAGGGCAGGGGTAACGTAAACGTCAGCATCCCTGGTTTTGGCTTTAACACTAACATCCGTTGGTGAAAGAATTCGTCAATCGGTAGGGGAGTGAATTCCCCTACCAAGTCTCTGCCGTGAGAGTTAAACCCCCCATATAAAGGTTCGCGCGCCATAAATCGCGCTGGCGCCTAAATCTTCTTCGATTCTAAGTAATTGATTGTATTTTGCTATTCTGTCCGTTCTCGACGCCGAGCCGGTCTTTATCTGGCCGGTTCCAAGAGCAACAACCAGGTCCGCAATAGTAGTGTCCTCGGTTTCTCCGCTCCGGTGTGACACTATCGAGGTATATCCAAAGGAAGACGCCAGATTAACAGCGTCCATGGTTTCTGTCAGAGTGCCTATCTGATTGAGTTTGATCAAGATGGAATTCGCAACTCCAAGATCAATGCCTTTTTGTAGGAGATCAATGTTTGTTACAAACAGGTCATCGCCCACTATTTGTATTTTGGACGCAAGTCGTTCAGTCAATAGTTTCCAACCGTCCCAGTCATTCTCATCCATTCCATCTTCCAAAGACACAATTGGATATCTTTCAACCAAATCTGCGTAGAAATCGACAATCTCCTCTGAATTTTTCATGGCGCCTTCTCCTGACATGTCATAGACGCCATTTTTGTAGAATGAACTAGCGGCTGCATCCAAAGCGATGAATACGTCGCCCCCAGGGGCGTATCCGGCTTCACCTATAGCTTGAACGATTACCTTGAGGGCTTCCTCGTTCGATTTCAGATTGGGGGCAAAGCCACCTTCATCGCCTACAGCTGTATTGAGACCTTTACCTTTCAAGACTTTCTTAAGAGTATGAAAAATTTCAGCGCCCATTCTCAGGGCATCTGAAAAACATGTGGCCTCGACTGGCATTATCATAAATTCTTGTATATCGACATTGTTATCGGCGTGCGCGCCACCATTGAGTATGTTCATCATAGGAATGGGAAGCCTACGCGCCCCCAAGCCGCCGAGGTATTTGTAAAGTGGGAGTCCTAATTCCATAGCGCAGGCTTTAGCAGCTGCGAGACTTACTCCCAGGATAGCATTGGCGCCCAAGTTATGTTTGTTGTGGGTTCCATCAAGGTCAATCATCATTTTGTCCAGGCTAGCCTGATCAAGGGCATCCATACCGAGAATAGCAGGTCTAATCTCATTCATCACATTTTCAACAGCTTTTTGAACACCTTTGCCAAGATAGCGTGATTCGTCGCCATCTCTCAATTCCACTGCTTCCTTTTCTCCAGTCGACGCTCCGGAAGGAACTGCCGCAGTTCCTATAGCGCCATCCTCAAGCATCAGATCAACTTCAATTGTCGGGTTGCCACGAGAATCCAAAATCTCTCGAGCCTTTACCTCTAGAATGTCAAAACGCATTTGAGTTCCTCCTGTTGATTCCTATACTTTTTGAGAAATCCCTAAATACAAAAGTATGTTTTCTAGATCGAATTATCATATGGAAAATGTGACTGGCCAAATTTCCTTCAACCAACCGTCTTACAGTTAAACTTAATTCACGCCATCACGATTACACTTTACAACAAAAAGCAACTTTTCTGCACAAGTTTAAGCAATTTTCGGTGAAATTGATCAACGTCCCATCGTAGATACATACGGTAATTAATTGGTTGTAAGAAATATCGGATTTTCGACAAGAACGGGTCGTCAATTTATTAGTATATGATATTTTGGCCAAATTAGGGTATGAACTATATATGATAGGTTCAATTGATCAGGGCTCGCGAAAAATTCAGGAGGACTAGGTGCCTAATTCCAAGATTTTTGTGATTGGTGGAGCGGGGTATGTCGGATCACATTTTTGCTTATATGCGCAAGATGTTGGGCTTGATGTATGTGTTTTTGACAACCTTTCAAAGGGTCATAAGGCCGCCTTGAGATGTTCGGAATTTGTCAAAGGTGACTTAAATGATTTTCAAACAGTTTACCGACATCTTTCTTCGTGTAGTTATGATGCGATTTTTCATTTCGCCGCTGATGCGCTAGTAGGAGAGTCAGTGGCAAATCCGTCAAGATATTACAAAAACAACATAATTGCCGCTTACAATCTGTTGGAAGCAATGCGAATGACCCGTCATGATCGAATCATTTTTTCATCGAGTTGTGCTGTGTATGGCTATCCTGATGCCATACCAATTAAGGAGACTCATCCGAAAAACCCGGTTTCTCCTTATGGCCGAACCAAACTAGCTATGGAATGGATGCTCGAGGACTTTCATAAGGCTTATGGGATAAAATCTGCTAGTCTTAGATATTTTAATGCGGCTGGATGTGAGCCTTCTCGAGGTCTGGGAGAGGATCATTCGCCAGAAAGTCACTTGATACCTAATGTCGTAAAGGCAACTCTCGGGCAAGCAAAAGAGGTGGTGATATTTGGAAATGACTATTCTACACCCGATGGAACGTGTATTAGAGATTATATTCATGTAACCGATCTGGCTGTGGCCCATGTTGCTGCCATGAATAAACTTGAAAGTATTGACTTCATCCAGCTCAACCTTGGAACAGGCGCTGGTTTATCGAACCGCGAGATTGTTGAGACCATCAGCAATGTTTCAGGGGTAAAATTGATCCCCATATATTCTGCAAGGAGAGAGGGTGATCCTTCAGAACTTGTAGCGGATTCATCCAGAGCTCGAGAGATATTGGATTGGAAACCATCGAGATCTGGTATTGAGTCAATTGTCAAAGAAGTGATTCAATGGTTTTCAGAGAACCCGAAAGGCTATGCCAAGTAATTAGTAACCAAAAAGCAATAAGGAAAACCAAGAAATGGCCACTATTCTAGTAACCGGTAGCGCTGGCTTCATTGGATTCTTCGTTTCGCTCGAATTGCTCAAAATGGGCCACAGAGTTGTAGGAATTGACAATTTTAATTCTTATTACTTACCTCGCTTGAAAAAGAAGAGAGACGAAATTCTTAAGGGGTACTCAAATTACTTTTCTGCTATTGGAGAGTTGTCAGACCGAGAATTTGTTGACTCAGTCTATGATAAGAACAAGCCTGATCTGGTTTTACACCTTGCGGCTCAAGCAGGTGTTAGATATTCTTTAAAGAATCCATATTCTTATCAGAAATCTAATCTTGAGGCCTTTGTGAATGTTATTGAGAAGGCTAAAGTAATGGGGCTGAAAAGACTTGTCTATGCCTCAAGTTCAAGTGTCTACGGTGGTAACACGAAGATGCCATATTCAGAGGATGATCCTGTTAACACACCGATAAGCCTATATGCAGCTACCAAACGTTCGAATGAGTTGATGGCTTTTACATATACTCATCTATGGAAACTTCAGACTATAGGATTGAGATTTTTCACTGTTTACGGTCCCTGGGGTAGACCTGACATGGCTTACTGGTTCTTCCTCGACAATATGCGTCATGAGGAGCCCATCAAAGTTTTTAACTACGGGAAGAACATGCGTGATTTCACATATATTGATGATATAGTCTCAGGTGTGATTAGCGCATTATTTTCGGATAACCTAGATCCTTATGAAATCATTAATTTAGGGAACAACAAGCCGACTCAACTTATGGATTTTATAGGGATCCTAGAAGATCTATCAGGCATGAAAGCGATGACCCAAATGGTTGAAGCACAACCCGGGGATGTAGTGGCTACTTTTGCTGACATAACCAAGGCTCAGGAGAAACTGAATTTTCAACCACGTATTGATTTGAAAGAAGGGCTTAAAGATTTTGTGACATGGTTTAATGAACAAAAAATTTTGGTTGATGAGGTTCGAGAATTCCGAAAGAACTCTGGTCAGCCGTCCATGGGCTGAAAACCATTGCAGTTTATCTATCTTTTTCCTTTTATAAACTTCGTGACACGCTCAGTAACCTTTGGGAGGGCATGAAATTGGAAAAACTTTTCTATCCTTCGTCCGTAGCAATTTTTGGAATTTCGACACACCCAGCCAACCTCGGTAGAGAAATAGCCAGGAATCTTTTTGAGTTTGGTTACACTGGCGTCATTCATTTGGTAGGAAAAGAAGGCGGTGTACTTTTTGGAAGACGAATTCATGGTTCAGTTGAAGAGATAGGCGAGCCAATCGATCTGGCGATTATCCTGACTCCGGCCAGAACAGTGCCAGAAGTGCTTGAACAATGCGGCCAAAAAGGAATCAAGAGAGCTGTAATAGAAAGTGGTGGATTTGGAGAGTTCGGAGAGGAAGGCAAGGTTTTGGGGGAATCTCTAAAGCTTATTGCTCATAGGTATGGAATGAGATTCATTGGTCCTAATTGCATCGGTATCATGAATGCCGCAAACGGACTTACTACGCCGTTTACGAGGCTTCAAAATGTTTTTAGGCCTGGACGCTTAGGAATCATTGCACAAAGTGGCGGTGTAGCTTTGTCCTTTCTTAACATGTTTGATAGCGAACAACTAGGATTTAGCAAATTTTCTTCTATCGGAAACAAGATCGATGTCGATGAAAATGATTTGCTTGAGTTCTATATCAGAGATCCGGAAACCTCAGTTATATGTATGTATCTTGAATCAGTCAGAGATGGGAGAAGGTTAATCCACATTGCTCGCAATTCTCCTAAGCCTATACTTTGCCACAAGGCTAATTTGAGCCCTATGTCGAAAATGATAGCTGCATCACACACAGATGCGCTGGTGAATGACGATTATGTTGTGGATGCTGCCTTTGAGCAGTCTGGCATCATGAGGTTCAGGGACAGCAGATCTTATGTCGATTTTGCCAAGATTCTCCAATTGCCTCGGATGGAAGGGAGGAATTTAGGGATTATTTCAAGATCTGGCGGACATGCTGTGGTGGCTTCGGACGCAGCCTTCAAGTACAAGTTCAATCTACCACCATTCAACGAAGGGTTTCTTGAAATGATTCGGCAACGCTTGAGGGCCAAGGTTATAAGGTTGTCCAATCCTTTGGATCTTGGCGATTTATTCGATTTTGATGTCTATGTGCAAATAATTGAACACACCCTAAAACAGCCGGAAATAGACGGAATCCTAATGATTCAGACTTATTTTGCCTCGGTAGAGGGAAAGTCTTCTCGCATGTTGTTCAATTCTGCAGCTAGTTTGTCGAGGAAATATAATAAACCCGTAGTGCTGTGTGTTTACACGGAGCAGCACGAAATATCCAGTCTGTTCAAGGAATTTGACTTTCCACTGTTTCTAGATCCAGAAAGGGCTCTGTCTGCGCTGGATGCCTCCATTGATTATAATAGGCGTAAGGAGTTCAATTTTGCCGATAAACCGTTATACAATCCCAAGCCATATCCGCAGACTGACGCTATTGGAGAAATCATAAACCAATGCATTCGTGATAACAGCAACCCGACTCTCTTCAATTGCCTAGAGATTTTGAAATATTTGGGAATTCCCACCCCAGGTTCTGAGCTGGTTAAAGATTCGGCAAATATTGAATATGTCTACTCAAAATTAGAAAAGCCATTGGCTCTCAAGGTTGTGGCTTCCGAAATTTCTCACAAGACCGAATCTGGCGGGGTGATTCTTAATATTTCAAGTCCAGACGCTCTCGTTGAGACTTTTATTGAACTTGACACCAAGTTCAAAAAGGACTCAGGGATTGGTCTCAAGGGTTTTCTGGTTCAAGAGATGGCAAAGACTTACGATTCCACTGTGGAATTAATTGTTGGGGCCAAAAGAGACTCTCAGTTTGGTCCAGTTGTCATTCTAGGGCATGGTGGAATA
>JBFXII010000158.1:0-7047 GCA_050176095.1 Desulfomonilaceae bacterium | reverse complement strand
AGAAGGTAAATTATGCCAGTTCCAAAAAAACGGGTTTCAAGAACCAGACGAGACAAGAGGAGAACTCACAAATCACTTACTCCCGTGAATCTAGCAAAATGCCCAGAATGTTCGCAGCCGATGGCTTCCCATCGAATTTGCCCTTCTTGTGGATATTATAAGAACAGGGTCGTCATTCAAACTGCGTCATAAGGGCTTTTTAGATGTCAGGCCCCTCTGATTTCCTAGGCAAGAGCTTCGCTGTAATCTTCCCTGGCCAGGGCTCCCAGTTCCCTGGGATGGCTGGTGATTTGCTGGAAAACAGTGAATTAGCCAGGCAAATGATGCACGAAGCCGATTCCATACTTGGGTATAAGCTGAGCGATATCATGGCCGGGGCGGCAGGAGAGCAACTCAATCGGACTGTTTACACTCAGCCCGCCATATTTGTGCATTCCATGATGCTCTGGAGACTATTTCACACGATGACAGGCTGTACCCCATTAGTTGGAGCCGGTCATTCGCTGGGGGAATATTCCGCCCTTTGCGCATCTGGGATTATCAGCTTCGAGGATGCTCTGCGCTGCATTAACGTTCGTTCCGTCGAAATGGAAAGGGCTCAACCCGCGGGATCTTGTGGGATGGTCGCAGTCATAGGTCTTAATGAGGAAAGAGTGGCAGAAATAATTGATTCCCTCAGAGACTCGACCATAGTAAGAATTGCTAATTTCAATTCTCCAGATCAAACTGTTATTTCAGGTAACGTTCAAGATTTGAAGGAAGCCATAGAACTTCTGAGTCGCGAGAAACGTTGTCGCTGTGTTATACTCCCGGTTTCTTCGGCGTTTCACACGGACCTGATGGCTTCGGCCAGAGATGGACTATTCAGACATTTGGCTAGCGTAGAAATAAAACAGGCAAAGTTTCCCATCATAGCAAATATCTCCGCAAAGAGATTTCCCGCCGACGCTTCGGAAATTCGCGAACATTTGGCCAACCAAATTGTGCAACCTGTTTTGTGGCATCAAAGCGTTCTGACTATGCTCGCCGAGAAACCCCATAGTTTTGTTGAAATAGGTCCAGGAAAGGTCTTAAGTGGTCTGATGCGAAGAATTGACCGAACTGTCAACTGCGCGAATATTTCTTCGTGGTCTGAAATTATAGCCCTCCAGGACATGAATTGATGCAAATCACTTTTGATCTCAACCTCAATGGAAAAACCGCCGTAGTCACTGGGGCATCTCGCGGGCTTGGAAGGCACATAGCATTCTCATTAGCTAACTACGGGGCATTTGTAATCGTAAATTACAAAGGTTCTGAGTCCATGGCGAAAGCAACCCTGGAAATAATACTTTCTAGTGGTGGGCAGGGCATGATTAAGAAATTCGATGTGGCAAGCGCGCAGGAAGTTGAAACATCCATTTCAGAGATTATATCCGAGCGTGGTTCAGTAGAGATACTGGTCAACAACGCCGGACTGGCTCGAGATGGACTCTTGGGACGAATGAAAATAAGTGATTGGAACGATGTAATTGCAACGAATTTGACAGGGACATTTAATACTTGTCGCTACCTAAGCAAGTCCATGATAAGAAATCGATACGGTCGTATAGTTAACATCTGCAGCGTAGCTGGTGAAGTGGGAAATGGCGGCCAAGTAAATTATTCAGCATCGAAGGCGGGAATAATTGGTTTTACGAAGGCATTGGCTCGAGAACTGGCTCCTCGAAATATTCTTGTGAATTGTGTTTCACCAGGATTAATTAAGGGTGGAATGGGCGATTTACTGTCTGAAAAACAGGCTGAGGCCATTGTCCAGCACGTTCCCCTCGGACGACTTGGAGACGCTAGGGATGTATGCGCCGCTGTAGTTTTTTTGTGTTCGGAAATGGCAAACTATATTACTGGCCAGGTGATAAGGGTTAACGGTGGGCTTTATATGTGACAAACATGATTCGTTAATACTACTCTATTCATAGGTTAATTCCAAGATTATAAAAAGTTTTTGTATTCAGCAAGACGTTATGGAGGATGTCCGCTATGGATGAAATCGAAAAAAAGGTGGTTGACCTTATCGCAGAAGTTCTCGTGGATGTGAACAAGGACAATATTCAACTCGACTCCAAGATAGTTGAAGATTTGGGCGCGGAATCCCTTGATATTTACGACATGATTGCCCTGCTCGAAGACGAGTTTGGAATGGAAATTAGCGATGAGGAAGTAGAAAAAATCCAAACGGTTCAAGACGTCGCTGATTTCATAAAAGCTCAAAAACAAGCATAATTGAATCCTGATTAAAGCGCTGTAAAATGCATTGGAGGATTCGTTGAAACGTCGTGTTGTCGTGACAGGAATGGGCATGGTGACATGCTTGGGTAGCGGCGTGGAAACCAACTGGGAGGCTATCACCCAGGGGAGATCCGGTATAGGCAGGATTACCCATTTTGACACTTCCGGTTTTTCCACGCATATCGCCGGCGAAGTGAAAGATGGTTTCGATATTTACGGTTGTATCCCTGCCAAAGAGTTTCGCCGATTAGACAGACATCAACAATACGCTCTGGTGGCATCGCATGAAGCTTTTATGTCTTCGGGCCTTGAAATACCGCCTGCCGATCCGTATCGCTGCGCTGTCGTAGTAGGCTCGGGCATGGGAGGTCTTGAAACTATTGAAACGGGGCATGACACCCTAAAAACAAAGGGCCCAAAGCGGATGTCGCCATTGGTAATTCCAATGGTTGTGGTCAATTTGACGCCGGGTCTTTTGTCTATGAAATACCAATTTAAGGGTCCAAATTTCGGTGTTGTCAATGCGTGCGCATCTGGCGCTTCAGCCATAGGCGAGGCATTCAGGCTTGTTTCCAACGGGTATGCTGACGTTGCTATTACAGGAGGAACGGAAGCTGTAGTCAGCGCTTTTTCCGTTTCCGCATTTAATGCGATTAGGGCTCTATCAGTCAGAAATGATGAACCTGAAAGAGCTTCCAGACCTTTTGACAAAGATAGAGACGGATTTGTCCTTGCTGAAGGGGCCGGTATTCTTATACTTGAAGATTTTGAAACAGCAACGGCAAGGGGCGCGACCATATACAGCGAAATAGTTGGTTATGGGGCAACAGGTGACGCCTATCATCTCGTCATGCCTGACCCAGAAGGTCAAGGCGCATACAACGCGATGAAGTTGGCCTTGAAGGAGGCCAACGTTACTCCAACAGATGTTTCTTATATTAATGCCCACGGAACGTCTACAGAACTTAATGACAAAATAGAGAGCCTGGCTATAAAGAAGTTGTTTGGGGAACATGCGGGTCAAGTTTCCATTAGCTCCACCAAATCCATGACTGGACACATGATTGGCGCCGCAGGGGCTGTTGAGGCAATCTTTAGTATCATGGCCATGAGAACGAACATTGTTCCACCAACTATCAATTTGGATAATCCAGATCCCGACTGTGATCTAAATTATACTCCTCACAAATCGATCGAAAAACTGATTGATTGCGCTATTTCAAATAGTTTTGCCTTTGGGGGACAAAACGCAACTTTGGTCTTCAAGAAGGTTTAGTTAGATGACGAAAATGGCGATTGGCTGTGATCATGCTGGATATGATTTAAAGATCATATTAAAAGAGTATTTGCTTGGCCGTCAGGTTGATCTCATAGATTTAGGTTGCCATTCTTTGACGTCTTGTGACTACCCCAAATTCGCTCAGGACGTTTGTCTCAGCATATTTAAGGGAGAAGCCTCCTTAGGGATTCTGGTATGCGGCACCGGTATTGGAATGAGCATGTCGGCTAATCGTTTCAAAGGTATAAGAGCTGCTCTATGCGCTAACGAATATCACGCTAGGATGAGTCGCGCTCACAACAATGCAAATGTCCTATGCCTAGGCAGTAGGGTCATAGGAAGTGAACTTGCCTTGTCGATACTCTCTGTCTGGCTAGACACTGAATTCGAAGGAAATCGCCATTTGAGACGAGTAAATCTAATGGATGAATTCTCAATAGGATAAAAAATCTCAGGAATTTGAATCATTGCGGTTAGTAACATGCAAGGTTCACATCATTTAATTACCTTTCCCTAAGAATAGTCAAAGGATGATCATGAGCCCTTTACAAATTGAGGACCCCGAAATCTTTCAATTAATTGAGCAGGAACAGGCCAGACAAGAAAACAGGCTTGAACTGATAGCATCAGAGAATTTTACTTCACGCGCCGTCATGGAAGCTCAGGGTAGCATACTTACCAACAAGTACGCCGAAGGATATCCGGGGAAACGTTATTACGGAGGATGTGTCAACGTTGATGTAGTTGAAGAGATTGCTCGTACACGAGCTAAATCTTTGTTCCATGTAGAGCATGTCAATGTGCAGCCTCATTCCGGGACTCAGGCGAACATGTCCGTTTACTTTTCGGTTATGCAACCCGGTGATTGTTACATGGGCATGGATCTTGCGCACGGTGGCCACCTCTCAATGGGACATCCCAAGAATTTCTCCGGCAAGATTTACAACGTAATCCCATACTCTGTAAAATGTTCGGATCATCTCATTGATTATGATCAGGTAAGAGAATTAGCGAAGAAACATCACCCGAGAATGATAATAGTTGGGGCTAGCGCATACCCACGCATCATCCACTATGACATATTTGCCCAAATTGCCAGTGAAGTTGACGCTATCCTGATGGCAGATATAGCCCATATCGCCGGTTTGGTGGTGGCCGGCCTCCATCCATCTCCGGCTCCTTACGCCGATTTCATAACTACTACTACTCACAAGACCCTGCGAGGGCCTAGAGGCGGAATTGTGATGTGCAAGCGCCAGTATGCTACCACTCTAGATTCTTGCATCTTTCCTGGTATGCAGGGAGGGCCACTCATGCATGTAATAGCCGCCAAGGCAGTGGCCTTTAATGAAGCATCCTCTGAAGATTTTAAAAAATATCAATCAAAGGTGGTTGAAAACTCTAAAACACTTGCGAGCGAATTGCTCAACCGGGGTTTTTCACTAGTTTCGGGTGGAACAGACAATCATTTGGTCCTGGTTGACTTGACTCAGAAGGGAGTAACAGGGGCTCAAGCTCAAGATATTCTTGAGAAAGCCGGGATTACAGTAAACAAGAACTCCATACCATTCGACCCGCTTCCTCCTGGAAAGGCCTCCGGAATACGCATTGGCACTCCCGCTGTAACAACACGAAATATGGGAACTGATGAGATGAAGATAATTGCCACCTTGATCGACCAGGCGATACTCAGCAAAGATGATGAAACTAAGCTTCTGAAGATCAAGGACCAGGTACTGGATATTTGCTCTAATTTCCCGCTCTACTCCAAGAATGGAAATGCCAATGAGTAGAAACAGTCTGTTTGAACGTTGGAGTTTGTTTCCTGATCGTAGATTTGATCTCGATTTTCCCTTGGTTTACTGGTTCGCCGGACTCTGGTTTTACCTAAAGGGATTTCTCTACATTTGCTTTCTATACATGATTGGTTCTGACCCCGGTCCCTACGAGCCTGCAGTGATGTTCGAAACATTTTATTTCACCATAATGGTGATCCCGGCTCTAGTTTTGGGATACGGTTTCTGGAATGAAAAGGCATGGGCCCCCACACCAGGGCTGATATATTTGTTTATAGACACTCCTGTCATATTGTTTCGGGTTCTAAGGCTCGCAGAAGCCGGTTTCCTTGATTCAGGACTGACTCAGGTTTTTGAACTCGGCGGTTTTTTTCTGAATTTATTTGCTCTGATATGGCTTTTCATATTTAGATCAGCAAAACAACTTAGTAAGTCATCGTCTAGGAAATGAGGTTTGAACCGTGAAGTTTTGTTTCTTGGCTTATTAACTGAGACTTCATCAACCACCAATCCCAGACCCCTAAGCAATTTTGCGTTTGACATATTTTATAAGATTTGATAAGTTAGACACATAACATGAAGCATAACTTCAACAGCGCAGAATCAAAAAATGCTTCGTTACCTCCTGAGTAGACCAGGTCCTAGTTAGACCTGGTTTTTTTTGTCTTTTTTGGGAATGATTCGACGAACCGCACGGTTTTGCAACACTTTTGGAAATGATGTTTCTTGGATTCACGTAAAGGATTTTTCCCTTGTTCCCCCCCCCCAAAAAAAATTCAATGCCACAGCAAGTTAAAACGATTATTCTCAACCAAACGGGCTTGATTGGATGAAACTTAAATGTTAGATTCTGAGAGTAAGTAAATAATCATTTCGAACACCTTCTACAACCCTTAAGACTTGGAATATAAATGAGAACAAGGAAATGAAGTTTCAGTCTGGCAATTCGTTAATCGAATTTTGATTTCTTTGTTTCTCTAGATCGGGAGACCTAAATGGACCTAAAATTTGTCCGGACTACGTGCCCCTACTGTGGATGTGGATGCGAATTACTTTTGGAGACTCTTGATGACAAACTGGTTTCTACCATACCCTCTAAAACCAATGGAATGAATCAGGGCAAGCTTTGTATCAAGGGGTGGAACGCGCATGAATTTGTGCAAAGCCCTAAGCGATTGACCAAACCCATGGTAAGGAAGGATGGGGAACTCGTTGAGACTACCTGGGATGAGGCCCTTGATTTTGCGGCTAAACGTCTAAGAGAAATAAAGGACACTCATGGTGGGGACTCCCTGGCTTTTTTGACATCCGCTAAATGTACGAACGAAGATAACTACGTCTTTCAGAAATTTTGCAGGGTTGGGTTTAATACGAACAATATAGACCACTGTGCACGCCTCTGACACTCCTCTACGGTGGCAGGTCTTGCCGCCGCATTCGGAAGTGGCGCTATGACAAATTCTATACCAGAAATCGAGGACGCTGACTGCATTCTTATCATTGGGTCCAATACTTCCGTGGCGCATCCATTAATTGCTAGCAGAGTTTTCAAGGCTAAAGCTAAAGGCGCCAAACTAATTGTAGCCGATCCAAGGAGAATTCAGGTTAGCTCGATTGCTGACATAAATGTAAAACAAAAACTAGGCACCGACGTAGCTCTGCTCAACGGAATCATGAATGTTATTATCAACAGGGGTCTGCACG
>JBFXII010000157.1:0-7055 GCA_050176095.1 Desulfomonilaceae bacterium | reverse complement strand
TGCTCTGTTCGTGGTTTCTGCTGATCCTCCCTTAACTGAAGTTGAGGCGGATTTCCTAACAGCAGTCAGGTCTGGAATTGATCGGTTATTTTTCGTCTTTAACAAAGTCGACTACCTGAATGAATCGGAAAGATTGTTAGCAACATCGTTTTTCGAGAACATTCTCCAGGAAAAGGTTGGCGCCAAAGACCATTCTATTTTTTGCGTGTCTGCACGAAACGGCCTGGATGCCAAGGCTACCGAAAACCACGAACTCTGGACTGAAAGTGGTATGGAGCAGTTGGAACGTTATCTAATTAAATTCCTTGCAGCGGACAAGTTGACCACGCTTTTCGATGCGCTGAAAAAGCAGGCTGCAGATATTATTGCGGACTGTTCAATGCGTTTGAGCCTTACTGATGCGTCTCTAAAGATGCCGTTAACCGACCTCGAACAGCGGATTGAGACATTCGATGTGGAACTCAAAAGGGCCGAAACAGATAGGATATCGACTCAAGATCTCCTTACTGGTGAAAGAAAAAGATGCATAGCTAAGCTCGAACAGGAGGCGGAGAGCCTTCGTCTCACTTCAGCCGAGCAGCTTCTGGGTGTTGTTGAAAGTTCAATGATCATTTTGGATGGGGACGACATTTCGGAAAAGTTGATACTGGATTCAATAGCTGAAGAACTGACTTCTTACTTTGACAGTTCATCCGAACGGCTGATCGGGGAATTCGGAATTTTAATTAAGCAGACACTGCGGCCACACCAACTTAGGGTCGATGAACTTATTGAAGGCATCAGAAAGACCGCATCCGAGTTATTTGACATCCCATATCATGCGCCCAATAGTGATCAGGCCTTTGAAACAAAACGTAGACCGACATGGGTTCTTAGGAAGAGGGTTCCCAGCTTACCTATAATTATACCTGAGGAGACAATAGATAGGCTTCTGCCTAAAGCCATACGGATGACCAGGCTAAAGAAAAGACTATCTCGCCAGGTTGCTTCCCTAGTCCATCACAACGTTGAGAACCTCAGGTGGGCCACATTGCAAAATGTCAATGACGCCTTTCACCGTTTTGCCAGGATGATTGACGATCGCTTCACGGACACTATTTCTGCCACTCATGGAGCCATTCAGGCTGCTTTCCTGAAAAGGAAGGAACACTCCGAAGCGATTTCAGATGAATTGGCTCGAACAGAATTGGCGGTCAAGGAATTATCAGGATTAATAGTTATCTTAAGAAGATAGGTAGATATTTTCGACAAATTTATTTAGAGCGAGCTACATAATTTTAACTTAAAAACCTGTTTATGATGCTCTGTAATTTGGAGTCTTCAATGGGTCAAGATAATGAATGGCATCCGTCGATTCACCTCAAAGATCAGCGCTATCATGAAGACCATATAAGAGTTTTCTGAGTAATTTCAAAAGTTCTAAATCAATCGGAGCAAGAAGATGGAACAGACCTGGTATGTCGCAATGGTATGGGTGGCGTTAGCCTTGTTGGCCAGTGTCATATCAATGCGGACAGCAGTCTCGGTAGCCCTCGTTGAAATTTTTGTTGGAGTCTTAGGTGGCAATTTTCTTGGACTTGATCCAAACACTCAATGGATAAGTTTCTTAGCCGGATTTGGGGCCGTACTTCTGACTTTTCTGGCTGGAGCTGAGATAGAGCCGGATGTCTTGCGCAAATATTCCAGACAGGCCATAACCATTGGATTTGTAAGTTTCTTGATGCCATTCCTTGTAGCCATGGCTTACGCATATTACATAGCAGGATGGACGGCGGACGCTTCAAAAATTTGTGGCATTGCGCTTTCGACGACATCAGTTGCGGTAGTTTACGCAGTAATGGTGGAAACAGGTTTAAACAAGACGGAGCTGGGCAAAATCATACTGGCTGCGTGTTTCGTCACGGACATGGGCACCGTCCTGGCGCTTGGCGTTCTTTTTGCTCACTACAATATCTGGTTGGTCATATTTGCAGTCATAACGATTGTGACTCTTATCGTCACACCTCGCTTTATCCGTTGGTTCTTCAAAGCTTTCAACGGTCATGTTAGTGAGCCTGAAATCAAGCTGATTTTTGTGATGTTGTTTGCGCTAGGATGGCTTGCGACTCATGCAAACAGCGAGGCTGTCCTGCCGGCATATCTTCTGGGTATAGTGGTCGCCGGGGTGTTCAAAGAACAGCGTGAAATGGTAAGGCATCTACGCACTGCCACATTTGCCTTGTTGACACCTTTTTATTTCTTAAAAGCTGGCACGATCGTATCTATTACGGCCATATGGACTGGATTAGGACTGATTGGCGTGCTGTTGATCGTGAAGATAGCGGCCAAGTTCATTGGTGTCTATCCAATCACATCAATGTTTCGATTCAGTCCCAGGACAGGGATGTATACGACACTCCTAATGAGCACAGGGCTGACTTTTGGCAGCATTTCGGCCCTCTTTGGATACACCAGGGGAATAATCTCACAAGATCAATACACAGTGCTGGTAACCGTGGTTATAGGCAGCGCAGTTATTCCCACTCTAATTGCTCAGTGGTTCTATTCCCCAAGACAGGATGATTTAAAAGGAAGCTGGCAAAAATAAATCCCGGGAAGATGGAGTTTAAAAATGTACAAGAAATTATTGGTAGCATTTGACGGTTCTGAAGGATCGAGAAAAGCTCTAAACAGAGCTGTGAACCTGGCCCTATGTTTTGGAGCTGAGTTGCATTCAGTTTCGGTGGAAGTGGATCTCCCTCAGTATGTGGCTACCATTGGCGAATTTGAGGAGGTTAAGGCTCAAAAGGACGCTTACTTTGAAAAGTTGAACAAGGAGGCGGTTGAACTGGCTGCTTCGAAAAATGTCACGCTAATTCCTAATGTAGTAGCAGGCCATGCAGTGGACTCGATCGTGGACTTCTGCAAGGAAGGTGATTTTGACCTTCTCATAACGGGTTTTACTGGACATTCCAGGATATACGAACGCATCTGGGGAGGGGTATCTCGCAACCTGGCTCGTTTTTCACCTTGCTCGGTCTTGATAGAAAAGTGATCCGGGATTGATGAACTGATCAACGAGCCCCATTTGGAGAGAAGTTCGATTGGAAAAAACACTGATATTGAGATTCAGGTTCATTGGTAATTGTGAAATGCCAAGAATCAATTGAGATCCTACAAAAATTAAACGGGTGAGCTCAAAACAATATTCTTAGCCCCAATGAAACACTCTAGCCTAACCAACAATTTCTGTCCGGAGTCTCGTAGAAGGAAGCTGTCACGTTTGTTAACAGAAAGGATACACCGTAGTTGTGGCTGACCAATCAAGGCAAGTTATTAAATCATCGGGTGTTTCCGGCAGTGTTGCGACAAGGTTTGTAATTCTGATTGGAATGGTTGTTCCACAAAATAGACTTGGTCTGGCATTTGGTCTTTTCAATACTGCCTTCGGTGTTGCCTGGTTTCTTGGTAGCCTTGCCATGGGGATACTCTACGATGTCTCCATTACTTACCTGATCATTTTTTCGGTGGGTATTCAACTATTGGCCATACCAGTGATCATGATCTGTTCTAAACATCGATCGTGACAAGAATGGCCACCAAATCGCGAATTCCATGGTTAAAGCATTATGACTCATGTTGATAGGTGTGACGGCGCATTAGCCGTGAGTCAGCAGAGGATTCTCGCAATGAGTCACCTGACAAGATGAAATATTTTTGCTAATTCCGCATGAAAATGAATTGCTCTTGCGAAGGTGGGCACGAGCATGAAAAGCATCGCTCCCACAAAGAATGGCACAATGATGTTTTGGAGGGTTAGCAAGCCTTGTGAGCGCCATCTGTTGAGGAAGTACAAGCCTCCGGGCACGTAGATGAATGTCGCTGTTACCACACCCGGAGAATACTCACCGCCCAGCGCCGTAGCCGAGATGTGCAGGAACGCATTGGCCAGGATCCACATGGCAGCGGACATCCCAGCCCAGAGATATTTCGCAGGATTTTTGTAGTAAGCATAGCAAGCTGCCGCCACACAAACAAAGAAAATGGAATTGCCTATTAAATTCTGTGTCCAGTCGAAGCTTCCGAAATAGCGATCTCCCCATTCCACAAAACCAAAAGAAAATTCTTCCACCATATGAACGGTGTAAAACAGGCAAATAAGAAAAATAGTGGCTGGTCTGTCATCCACTACAGACGCTTTTGTCATTTGATGTCACCTGCGAGTCCTGTTAGAGTAGCCCAGTGGGCCGGTTATGTGAATGGGCTACATTTAAGACTAGACCTAATAACAGTTTATTGGCAAGATGGCCAGAACAAATCAAACGACTCATCAGAAAGGAAATCGACAGTGAAAATTATCGCTTATTCGGATGTTGAACCGGCTTATTTCGAGAACCCGCAAGTGAAAGGAGTAGCCGGTCGGGTTGTAATCGGAAAGAATGACAATGCCAACAACTTTTGCATGAGGGTTTTCGAAATAGCGTCCGGTGGAAATACTCCACGCCATTTCCATGACTGGGAACATGAAGTGTTTGTGCATTCGGGTGAGGGTGAAGTTTACGGAGGAGGCCAGTGGAAGCCTCTCAAGGCAGGCAATGCGGTTTTTATACCCGGCAACGAAGAACATCAGATTCGAAATGTAGGGCAAGAAAAGTTGGTTTTCGTTTGTTTAGTTCCTGCCGGCGCCCCCGAATTGTGAGATTCAGAAAACCCGGATTTCACAGCCAGACCGTATCTCAGTGTAAAACCCGTAAGAGCCCTTGAATAAAGGCTTAAAATGGTTTTTAAATTAAGCGGTTGACAGGAATTCAGAAAACTATTAATATATTAGATAGATACAAGACTCCAATCAAATAATCCAATCAACAACATAAATGTCGTTTCATTAGGTAAGGGGGTGAACATACAGGTTTGGCCTGATGCGACCAGGCTCAGGATTTTGCCTTTTACAAACTATCCATAATGGGGGAAAGAATGTCACAGTTGGTTAAAGCGTATCCTTACAAGGATGAACGTGGTGTGTTGTTGTATGAAAAGCTTTTATTCGAGCCCAAGGAGTATTCCTGGGGTATCAGGCAGGAGTCGGGGGTGCATAAGCGTGGCCTGGGAAACGTTCGCCGAGTTCTTTACAACCTGCCCAAAATAGTGGCCAGCAAGCCTGACAATCCTGTTCTTTTTGTAAAATCGGAGGAAGAGGCTGATGTATTGAGCAGGTTCGGCTATCTCACGACAACATGCGGCCTGGAGTATGGATGGAATAGCTGGGTAAAGAGCCATGCCATTCATTTGCCGCTTTCGGGGCATCCTGTTTGGGTAATAACCAGCAGCGGAAGCCAATGTTCAAAACTATTAGAGGAGGTTAGCGCTACGCTTGGGGACATATGCCCGGAGGTGAAACTTTTCGAACTTCCGGGAAACGATGTCAACAATGTCATGGATTTTGTCAAAATTTACGGCAGGGACGCTACGACAATTCTCGAAAAGACGGCAAGGAATGCGCCCTTGTTCACAATTGAGAAAGCCCCCAAAAGGGGAAGAGGCCGTCCAAAGAAGGAAGAAGGCCAGGCGGTCAAAAAAACCAAATTTCAGCTCCTTGACGAGATATTGGAAATTGTTGGATGGGAGTTTTTCTTCGATCAATTTGGGGAACTATGGGTCTCAAGAGAGAATAAGGGTCATTACGAGAACATTCTGGTCGCTACCCAGCGCTTCAAGGACCTTGTCAGGGCGGAATACAAGAACGTCATGGGCGATGGAATTTCCAAAGACACTATAGATCAGGTGATCAGCGCCAAGAGGGGAACGCTTGATCCGAATCAGGATGTCAGACTCATAGAGCACAGGATCGTCTACGATTCATCCAACGATTCAATAGTAATTGACTCAGGACGCAACGACTGGTCGGTAATACGTATATTCAAGGATGACTGGAAGCTAGATCAGATGGAACGCAGCCCCTTCAGACGCGACGCCAATTGCGCTTCATACGACGTGCGGGTTGGTGAGCCGGTTGGAGATTGGGATTCGCTGTTTGAAATTATCGCTGCAAAGGATTTTAATTCTCGCGGGCTGATCAAGATGTGGATGGCCTTGACGATGATACCCAACATATCCAAGCCCGGTCTTATAATTAACGGCCCTCCCGGCGCAGGAAAATCATTCAGCGCAGAAACCATAAGACAGATCGTAGACCCAAATGAAAATCCGCTTCAGGCCTTTCCCAAGGACATAGAAAACCTTAAACTTGCTCTGTTCAAAAGCCATATTCCGAACTTTGACAACTTGAACAGACTGGATATTGACCAGAGCGATTGCATGTGTCAGGCCATCACCGGAATATCCTTTGAAAAGAGGAAACTGCATACGGACGCTGACACTGTAATCTGGAAAGTAAAGCGTCAATGGATGCTCACCGGAGTAAACATACCAGGAGCAATGGCCGATTTTCTCTCACGGTCCTTCATTGTGGAACTAAAGCAAATTGAACCTGAATCGCGAAAAGACGTCATTGAACTTGAAGATATACTCAAGAAGATAAAACCGGGAATACAGGCGAGGCTTTTCAAGTGCGCTTCCGACGGATTGAGAAATCACGCCGATGTCCGGACTTCAGGCCTCCATCGACTCGCGGACGCTCATCGATACTGCCTTGCCATGTCCGAATCATTAGAGCTATCTCATTCCGAGATAGACACTCTCTGGGCTCTGAACAGCGAGGCCCAGGCAAAGGAAACTTTGGACGGCGATGTGGTGGCGCAAGCAATAATGGACTTTACTCAAAATAAGGGACGTTGGGAAGGAACCGCAGGAGAACTCTACGAAGAGCTGACACAATTCTGCGATGCTACAAGCCAGCCATGGAGAAAGCTCTGGCCCTCAACCCCCGCAACCCTCTCAAAAAGAATGAAATATATTATGGGGTCATTGAAAATGAACGGTGTCTGTATCGAGGACACGAAACTTAACGGCCAGCGAATGAAAACACTATCGTACTCAGGTGTTCAAAACAAAATCGACTTTCTTGACCGAATCTGAAAATCTTCCTATCTTCCATTCATCCAATCTTCTCATATCAA